>CAXIBU010000052.1:0-15573 GCA_964021555.1 uncultured Verrucomicrobiales bacterium
GCTTTTTTGCAGTGGCGGCGTTGCTCCTCAGTCTTGGTGCCAGCACCACTCCTTCGTCGCGCCTTGCCAATGCGAAAAATCGCTCCAGCATTCGTCTCTTTTGATTCACTAAGTGGTATAAGTCTCAGTCCTTCAGCGCTACCGGTGGCCCGAGGACTTCGGCTAATGCGATGGCGTGGCGAGCGCTGCGTGGGTGGCGAAGTTGGGTGCGGAGGTAATCCCGTTCGGACAGGTCGAGGATGGCACTGGCACCAGAATGGCCCCTGCGTTTGCGGCCCTTGCGCTTCTTGATCCGTTGCAGAGCGTCTTTCTCCGCTTTACTGAGCTGAGGCTTGGACACCGATTGGGTCAACAGGTCCTGTTGGGAACTTGCCGCAGGTTGAGTCCCCCAAGTCGGAAGGGGGGCGCTGCGCTTGTTTGCGGAGGGTGTCGGTGGTGCGGGAATGGGCGTGCCGGCGGGTGGTGGCACGCTGACTTCGCGAGCCGGAGCTCGGCGTTGGGCGGGTGGGGCTTGGGTCGGTTGCTCGTAGGTTTCTGGGTCGAACCAATCGGGCTCATTGTCCTGCTGTGGCCAATCGAAGCCGCCACCTGAGCCACCACCGCGGCGGCGTTCTTGAAGCTTCTCGATCCCCCACTTGATCCCGTTCACGATCGCCAAACCAAGGGCGATGAGAAGGAAAGGTGGGATATCGAAAAGGAAATTCACGAGCGATGGGTGTGCTTAGATTTCGCGATTGTCTTCACCATCGTCCTCTGAGGCGATGGATTCACGCATGTCGGTATCGGCAATGACGTTGCGATACTTCGCGTAGTCCATGACGCCGAGTTGGCCATTGCGGAAGGCAACGGCGATGGCGAGTGGCACTTCGGCCTCTGCCTCGACGACTTTTGCGCGCATCTCCTGGGTGCGGGCGGACATTTCCTGCTCTTGGGCGACAGCTGCGGCGCGGCGCATTTCGGCCTTGGCCTGAGCGACTTGTTTATCCGCCTCCGCTTGTTCGGTCTGCAGGCGAGCACCGATGTTATCGGCCACATCGACGTCTGCGATATCGATGGAGAGAATTTCAAAGGCGGTGGAGTCATCGATGCCCTTTTCCAGCACGAGGCGTGAAATGCTGTCCGGGTTCTCAAGCACGTCTTTGTAGGACGGGGCGGAGCCGACTGAGGTGACGATGCCCTCGCCGACCCGAGCGATGACGGTTTCTTCCGTGGCACCACCGATGAATTGGCTCAGGTTAGTGCGAACGGTAACGCGAGCGCGAACGTTGACGGCGATGCCGTCTCGGGCGACTGCGGTGATCTTGGTCTGGCCTGAGGCGGGGTTCGGGCATTCGATCACCTTGGGGTTGATCGAGGTGCGAACGGCTTCTAGAACGGTCTTCGAGGTGCCGCGCACGGCGAGGTCGATGGCGCAGGCGCGGTCGTAGCTGAGGGTGATGCCGGCTTTGTCCGCCGCGATCATGGCTAGGACGACGTTGTCGATGTCACCGCCGGAAAGGTAGTGAGCCTCGAGCATGTCTGCAGTGAAGTCCAGGCCGGCTTTAACGGCGGTGATCCTTGCATCGACAATGCGAGCGTAGGGGACTTTTCGGAAGGCCATTGCGACCAAGTTTGGCATGCCGACCGGGGCCCCAGAGAGTTTCGCGCGGAACCAGACCGAGAAAAACTTGATCAGGACGAGGACGATGACCAGCGCGATGAGGGCTGCGATGCCGATAAAAACGAGTTCCATAGCGCTGAAGGTAGATGATTTTTGTCAGAAGGAAAGCAGAAGCCGTGGCAAACGGTTGAAAGTCATCTGGGAAACAACTGATTAAATCTGGTCGTCACCGAAGAAAAGTTTCCCAAGCGTTCTGTAAGCTTGCCCCGCTATCGCCGTGGACGTTTGAGAGTTGGAGAAATCCAGAGAGCGTGGTCACCTGAGATTCCGTTGCCAGCGCCAGTAGTAATAAGGGTAAGAGTCTTAGCATTTCGCACGGAAATGGAGAATTCCGCATGTTTTGCGCTGCCATCCGCCCGGCGTCGGGAAAAAACCACTTCGCCATCAACCTTGATGATGAAGTCGACGGAGGAATAGGGATAGGGTAGTTCACCCTTTTTATAGCCCAGAGCACCCGCCCCTTCGAACTTTTCCCAGCGTCCTCCGAGGTTGAAGGTGTATTCACTGCTGGCGTGAGCATATAGGCCGCTACGGTGCATACCTTCGCTTGTTTCGAGAAAACGGAACTCAGCCGCTCTCGATGACCAGATATTACGCAAAGGGCTCAGATGTTCAGTTTTGGCATTAGTCCATTCGCAGTCGGAAAGAGAAACGGAGCCGATGCTGAGTTCGATTAGGCTTGGATCGGGGTATTTTGGCTTCTGGTCAATAGAACTAATCGCGATCTGTGCGTAGTGCAATTGAGTCGGAGTGAGTTTATCCGCTTGCTTAAGTTCTGTGACTAGTGCCTCTGCGGCTGTCTTATCCTTTTTTTTGACCAGCTCGATGATTGGAGTAAGCTTAGATAACACCTTTTGTGGAGAGTCTCCAGCGGTGCAGACGCTAACGCAAAGTGATAGGGTGATGGTCGTTAAGAGGGGAGAGGTGCCGTTCATGCCATGAACGAGTAAGTGGCTATTATATCAAAATCAAGAAGCTAATAGCTTTATGGGTCGAAATATACAATTCTACTTCTTTGAAAGGTATCTGCCTCCTGATATATAATACAGAAACGGAGTGAGGGCGGTATAAGCGACCTTCTCATCTATAAAGATGGATGGCTGCTGTGCTTGCGGGATGGCGATTGGCGTCATCGCCCGAAGCCAGTGCAAGCGTGGCGGAGTGGTCCCGATAGGGTGCGCATCACCTGCACTAGATTCAAGGGACGGGGACTCTTGAGAGCAGGGCGCTTATCAGTTCATCTGTCGAGATGTTCTCGGCCTCGGCCTCGTAGGATAGGAGCAAACGGTGACGCAGAATTTCGTGTGCGAGGTCCTTGATGTCCTGTGGTGTGACAAAGGCGCGGCCCTGCATGAAGGCGTGGGCTTTGCCGGCCAGGGCGAAGTTGATGGTGGCCCGTGGTGAGGCTCCGGCGCGGATCAGCCGCTTGAGCTTGGGCTCGATTTTTTCAGGATCGCGAGTGGCCTGCACGAGGTGGACGATGTAGCGCTGGACGGCAGGATCGATGTGAACTTGATGAACGAGTTTCTTTGCCTGGAGAACTTGCTCAGTGGTGGCTACCTGTCGGGTCTCCGGTCCTTGCATGCCACTGGTCATGCGCTCGAGGATGGCGAGTTCTTCCTCCTCCGTCGGGTAATCGACCGTGATCTTGAGGAGGAAGCGGTCAAGCTGGGCTTCGGGCAGTTGATAGGTTCCTTCTTGGTCGATCGGGTTTTGAGTCGCCAAGACTAGGAAAGGGGATGGGAGCGGGTGGCTCTTGTCGCCGATGGTGACCTGGCGCTCTTGCATGGCCTCGAGCAGGGCGGATTGCACCTTGGCGGGCGCGCGGTTGATCTCATCGGCGAGGACGAGGTTGGCGAAGATGGGACCGAGCTTGGGGGCGAAGTCGCGGGACTCCGGGTGATAGATCATCGTGCCCAATAGGTCGGCAGGCAGGAGGTCGGGAGTGAACTGGACGCGGGCGAAGCTGGCATCCAGGCAACCGCCCAGCGCTCGAATGGACAAAGTCTTTGCTAGACCGGGAACCCCTTCGAGCAATAGGTGACCGTGACAAAGCAGGCCCAATAAAAGGCGATCGACCAGAGCATCCTGCCCGACGAGCACCTGAGCCATCTCCGACTTGGTATCGTTGATCCAGCCAGAGGCTTGTTTGATACGGGCGTCTAGATCTGGCTCGGTGTCGCTCATGAGGTGGCTTTGGTGGGGCGTTGCAAGTGCCAATCAGTGCTGGCTTGGAAGACGCTGCCGGCCTGGAGAAGGCGATCTTCGCTGAGACTTGGGCCGATCAGTTGCAGGCCGATAGGGAGATTTCCGCCCGCATTTTCTTCAAAACCGCAAGGAATGCTCAGGGCGGGAAGTCCGGCGAGGTTCGCGCCGAGAGTGAAGATGTCAGCGAGGTAGCCCTTGAGGGGATCGTTCTGATAAGAGCCGAGCTTCGGTGCGGCGCTGGGGCTGATCGGAGAGAGGATCAGGTCGCACTGCTCGAAGGCGCGCTCAAAGTCACGGCGGATCAAGGTGCGGACCTTCTGTGCGCGAGTGTAGTAGGCATCGTAGTAGCCCGAGCTGAGAACGTAGGTGCCCAGAATGATGCGGCGTTTTACCTCGCTGCCGAAGCCTGCCTCGCGGCTGGCGCGGTTGAGCTGCTCGATGTTCGCCCCGTCCGGGGTCACGCGGTTGCCGTAGCGGATGCCATCGAATCGAGATAAATTCGATGAGGCCTCGGCCGGAGCGATGATGTAGTAAGTGGCTACGGCATGCTCGGTATTCGGCAGGCTGATCTCGACCAGCTCGGCCCCGAGTGATTCGAATTGCTTGGCGGCGCGGTCAACGGCCTCGCGGACGCTTGGATCGATCCCATCGGCGAAATACTCCTTGGGCAGTCCGAATTTCATCCCCTTGATGTCGCGCCCGAGTAGGGCGGTGTAGTCGGGGGCCTGGTGGTCGAGGGAGGTGGAATCCGCGGGGTCGTAGCCGGAGATCGCGTTCAAGATCAGTGCGGCATCTTCGACATTGCGAGTGATGGGACCGATCTGATCGAGGGATGAGGCAAAG
Organism: uncultured Verrucomicrobiales bacterium; assembly: GCA_964021555.1. Classification (GTDB taxonomy): domain Bacteria; phylum Verrucomicrobiota; class Verrucomicrobiia; order Verrucomicrobiales; family Akkermansiaceae; genus CAXIBU01. Next base: position 4,712 of record CAXIBU010000052.1, read on the forward strand.
GCAACCAGACCGTAGCGAGAAACGCGGCCATAGCTCGGCTTGATCCCAGTGACACCACAATGTGCGGCGGGCTGGCGGATCGAGCCACCAGTGTCCGACCCTAGTGCGGCGATGGCCATGCCTGAGGCGACGGCTGCGGCGGATCCACCGCTGGAGCCACCGGGAACGTGACCGTGATTCCAAGGGTTAACGGTCTTGGCCAAGGCTGAATTTTCCGTGGTCGAGCCCATGGCGAACTCGTCCATGTTCAGCTGTCCGAATGGCACGGCCCCAGCGGCCTTCAGGCGGGCGGTGGCGGTGGCATCGTAGGGTGAGTTGTAGGCACCTTCCAGGTATTTCGAGCCGCAGGATGTCGGTTGATTCAGCACGTTGATATTGGCCTTTATCCCGATGGGGAGGCCGCCAAGTGGCAGGCTGGTATCGGAGCTCTTGGCGAGCTCGAGGCTGTGCTCAAGGTCGTAGCTGAGGTAGGCGCCGATGGACTCGTTGTGGGACGAGATTTCGGCAGCGAGCGATTCGAGTAGCTCGGCGGAAGTGAAATCACCCGAGCGGAGGCCGGACGAAAGTGAGGTGAGAGTAGCGGTGGAGAGATCCATGCAGTTGCGAAATTCTGGGCTGAAAAAGTGGGCTCAGGCATCGATCACGCGCGGCACGCGAATTTGGTCCAGCGCTTGATCGGGTGCATTGGACAGAGCGGCTTCAGCGCCGATCCCTGGTCTGGCCACATCCTCGCGCAGGCGGTCGAAGACGGGCGTCGCGTGTGAGGTCGCATCGACCCCGTCGACACCGACTTTTGAGAGCTGTTCGACATAGCCGAGCACTTGCTCAAGTTGGCCTTGAAAGCGGGTGACCTCCTCATCGGTGAGGTCGATCCGGGCGAGATTGGCGACGTATCGGACGTCGATGGCATCGTGTGACATGGCAGCAGACTTAGCTGGGATAATAGATTCCGTAAACCCAGAATCCTGTCGCAATGAGAGCGGCGACCAAAAGGATCAGCACGAAAAGGCTGCCAGCGAGCTGACGACGACGATTTTTGATCCCTCCGCGCGAGAGATCCTCGTAGAATTGTTTCTCTCGCTGGCGGTCCTGCAGCTCGTCTAGCGGCGCGAGGTAGCTAGATTCCTCCTCGAGGCGGCGGCGCTCTTCTTCGAGCTCACGCTTTTTGCGCTCGGGCTCTTCGCGCAGGAACTTTTCGAGCCGCTCGGCCTCGCTCTGCAGCTTGGCTTCGACTTCTTCAAGCTCATCCGCAGGATCGGCGGGGGGCTCGCTTGGTTTCTTGTTACGAAAGGGCATGAGTGAGGTTAACGCCCCACGATGTAAGCAATCAAGCCGACAGTGCCAAGCAGGATAATTGGCAGATTGAAGGCCAAGCCATTTTTAAAGTTGGTGGCGAATTCGCCACTGCCGCTGCTCATGCGCTTGAAGCCCCCGCGGGAGCTGCCAAAGACGCGATTGCGGCCATTGGTGGTGAAATGCTCGACCGCTTGATCGTAATCTTCTTCGGCCTTCTCGAGATCGGAGATCGCCTTTTGCAGGTAGGTGCCGAGGTTCTCGCGGCTCCAAGACTCAGGGTTGATGCCCTCGATGTGCTTGGCATGCTTGGCGAAGCTTTCACGAAGTTGCTCCAGTTCACCCATTTCGGTGCGCATCTCGTAAAGTTCACGGTCAATCGCAGTGAGTGAGGCGGAGAGTTTCTCGGTGACCTCGATCTGCCCCGAAAGGAAATCCTCTTTGGCCAGCTTCAGTTCTTCAACCTCTTGCTTGCGGCGTGCTAGTTCTTCTTGCTCCTTGCGCAGGGTTTCCAGTTGCTTCTCAGCTTCCTTCAGCTTGCTGTCATAATCATCGCTGGAGCTGGAACGGTTGGAATTCATCTCCATCTGTTCTTCTCGAACATTCAGGCGCTGACGGTGTTGGGAAGTGCTAGGCATGGCAGTGGAATTGGATTTGCCTACCCAAATACCAAGAGATGAACAGTTTAGAAAGCTAAAAAGTTAATTTTACTTGACTAAATTGCTGGCGAGCTGAGTGCGTCGAATTTCCAGCACCTTATTCGAGCTGCTAGTCTAACCGCATCCCTTTGGAGCCTTGGTCGATCCCGGCTTTTTTGGCTTCGAGGATTCTGCGGATTGCTTTGTCCTGTTTGGTGCGCCTTTTGCTGAGAAATTTTAGTCGGGATGACTTTAGCCATTTGGCAAAAGGCACGACTTGGGGGAGTCCGAAGCCATCAATGGCAATCAGTTGGCATTTTTTGTTTTTGAGCTGCCTGATCGAGACATTGTCTGGCCGGCCTTGGAGGAAGATGCCGTATTTCATCACACCGTCCCAAAAATACTCGATGGCTTCTTTTAGCTCTTCGGTGAGGCCGAACTTGAGCAGATACGCCTTCATGGAAAGAGAGATTTGGCCGTCGTAGTCTTGGATCAGCTGCACTTCGAGAGCCTCGCCCTGATCGGTCTCGACCATGTCGTAGGAGAGCGCGAAATAGTTGCCCGCAAGGTCGCCGACCCTGCGGTGCTGGGTTTTCGAAAAGTGGAATTCGCTGAGGTTTTCGTGAAAGGTGCGCTTGCTGCGGAAGGTCCGAGAGAGCCAGGTGGCGCGCTGCCTGCGACCAGACTTTTTCCAATCCTCGATCATTACTTTGAGGCAGCGGTCGGGCTTGTCGGGGTGGACATACACTTCCCGGTGGCTTCCCCGTCCGATTGGTTTCTGGTTCTCAAGAATGATCACGGCGCAGGAGAGTTAGGGTAGCTTAAAACGGAAACAAAGCACTAAATGGCTGGTAGGAGGGAGGTCAGCTCACTCCGGGCGGGGCATTTCGAAGAGGTCCTTGGTATTGCAATACCAATCAGGTGAGGCCATGCGCCCGATCGGGGCGTAGGCGTGAGGGTCGAGATCGGCGCTGTTAGGATCGATAAGACCCTGGCGAGCGTGGACGCGGTGGACGATGCCGATAACGAGTCGGTTGCTGCCAACTTCGATGGTGCTGTGCTCGGTGCATTCCAGTGCGGCGGGGGCCTGGGCGATGCGTGGGACGCTGATGTGCTCGCTGGAGATGAGGTCGAGTTGGCTGCTATCGATTTCGGATTCTCCCGCAGGCAGCGAAGCCGAGCTTTGAACCATCGCTTTGGAGACGGAATCGTCGACCAGATGGATGACAAATTCGCGGTCGCGGCGGATATTGCGCGCGGTATCCTTGGGCACGCCTGGCTCTTTGTTGCCGGGCGCAAAGGCGATCATGGGTGGATTCGACCCGAAGACATTGAAGAAAGAAAAGGGTGCGGCATTGACGCCGCCGTCTTCGTTCAAAGTCGTCACCCACGCAATGGGGCGCGGGGTGACCAGCGAGGCGAGAATTTTGTAGGCGGAAGGGCGATCCTTACCATCGAGGTCGAAACTGGTGAAATTCATGGCCGCCAGTGTCGGGGAGACCGGGGGAATTTCAAAAGGAAAAGTGAGTGGTCTATCTTTTGGGGCAGGGGGCGGATTTTTGTGGGCCGAGGCTGGAAGCCCCGGCCTCGTCCGGGTAGCTCACTGCTGGATTTTCAAGAGTGGGCTGTCGGCTTTGACCTCTTTGCCTTGGACGAGGAATTTTTGAGGGAGCGCGCCTTTGCCCTTGGTGATGGTGGCGGAGGTGAGCTTGCCGTCTTTCCAAGTCATATCGACGCTGTGCCCGCCGCGCGCCTTGAAGCCCTTGATGTGGCCGGTGTGCCAGGTATCAGGGAGGGCGGGGAGCAAGTGGAGGGTGCCTGGCTCGTGGGACTGGATTAGCATTTCAGCGGCAGCTCCGGTGTAGCCGAAACAGCCGTCGATCTGGAAGACTCCCCAGACGATGGTGAGGAGGTTCTGTGAGGTGCCGTCGATGCCGGATTGGATTTTTCCAGGTGTTTCAAGGATGGGTTTGAGTTTGTTTGTCAGGAGACGGTGAGCGTGGTTGCCTTCTTGATAGCGAGCCCAGAGGGCGGCCTTCCATGGGAGTGCCCAGCCTGCTCCGCCGTCGCCGCGTGCGATGAGAGATTTCTTGGCGGCTGCGTAGAGCTCGGGTGTGGTGGAGTTGATTTGGCGGCCTGGGTAAAGTCCTACAAGGTGTGAGAGGTGGCGGTGGGCTTCTTTTTCTTTGTCACGATCGACGAGGAGCCATTCTTGGAGTTGTCCCCATTTTCCGATTTTGAGCGGCATGAGCTTGGCGCGCAGGGCTTCGACTTTGGCGGCGTATGCTTTTTCGACTCCGAGGATTGTGCAGGTGTCGATGTAGTTGGTGAAGGCGTCCCAGGCGAATTGTTGATCGTAGGTGACTCCGTCTTCGGTGGGGCCGTGTTCTGCGGACCAGCCTTGGGGTGAGATGAGCTGGCCGTCTTTTTCGATGAGGTAGTCTTCCCAGAACTCGCAGACTCCGCGGAAGACGGGGAGGGCTTCGTTTTTGAGGAATTCTTTGTCGAGGGTGAAGGCGTAGTGGGTCCAGAATTGTTGGGCGAACCAGGAGGCGCCGGAGTGATTCCAACGGTAGGAACCGCCGCCGTGGATGCCGTGTTCGTATTCGATGGCCCAGCCGTCGGTTTTGTATTGTTTCTTGGTATTGATCTCGGCCTGCGGAATGAAGGCGGTGACGTAGTCGAAGAATGGTTTGTGGAGCTCGGAGAGGTTGGTTGGCTCTGAGAGCCAGTAGTTCATATCGACATTGATGTCAGAGTGGTAATCGCCGCGCCATGGCGGGGTGTTCGACTCGTTCCAGATTCCTTGGAGGTTGGCAGGGAGTGTGCCCTCGCGGGACGAGGCGATAAGCAGGTAGCGACCGTAGTTGAAGACAAGTTCTTCGAAGTCCGGGTCGTTTTTATTCTCCCAGAAGTTTAACAGGCGGGCCTTGGTAGTTTGTTTGGAAAGCTCGGGGTTGGTGGAGCCAAAGTCGATCGAAGTGCGCTGGTAGAATTTCTGGTGGTCAGTGACGTGGGCGGCGTGGAGCTTCTTAATTGCCGATTGGCTGGCGGCAGTGATGTCCTTTTCTACTTTGGGCAGTGGCGCGGAGCCTCGCCAGTTCTTGGAGGAATCAGCGAGGTAATTCGTATCGGCATCCAGGATGAAGGTGATGGCATCGGCCTTTTCGATGCGCAGTGTCTCACCGTCCTTGGTGCTTTTACCGCCCGAGACAAGGACTTTGACCTGCGCCGCGTATTGCATGCCATTTTGTTTGATGGCACCGGTGAATTGCAGTGTGTCGTCGGAGATGGCGACGGGTTTGGATCCGTGGTCATCGATTAGGCTCAAGGTGCCGGAGTAGCTACCCGGCTTGTCTGCCTTGGCGTGCAGGATGATAACTCCTGCGGGATTTGAGGCAAATGCGCTGCGGGTGAAGGTCGTTCCCCTGGCTTGGTAACGGGTGGTATGGGTGGCAGTGGTGAAGTCGAGGGTGCGCCGATAGTTGGTGACTTGGTCGGGTGCTTGATCGAATTTGAAGCGCAGCTGACCGAAGCTCTGGTAGTGGCCGGTATCGTCGGCATCACCTGTCCAGAGTGAATCCTGATTGAACTGAAAGTAGATATCATCAGTGCCGCCGAAGAGCATGCAACCGAGTGAGCCATTGCCGATGGGGAGGGCTTCGCGTTCCCAATTGGTGGCAGGTTTATCGTCCCAGATCTGATGAGACTCGGCCAGTGCTGGCGAGACGAGGACGATTGATAGAATGAGAGATTTCATGATCAAATAAGTCAGGGTGCTAGAGTTTCTTCAGTCCAAGCCAAGGGCCGTCCTTAGTGCCGGGAAGAGGCTTTTGGCAGACGTCGGTGAATTTCCACCAGCGCTGGTTGATTGGGTTCTCGGCCATGCGCTTCATGTCGGCGTCGAACTGCTCGCCGCGGTGCTCGAAAAGGTAGAAGAGCATGAGCTTGCCGTCTACCTCGAGGAGAAAGAGGTCGAAGCTTGGGATGTTGGCGCTGCCAATGGCCGAGATCACCCCTGGCCAGACGTGGTTGTGTAGGTTGCGGTAATCGGCCTCTTTGTCGCGCTGGAGCTCGGTGACAGCGGCGTGAAAAGACGCGGTGGAGTGCAGGGCCATGGTGCTGACGTGTGGGCGGAGCTGGCAGATGGTCTCACAATCCTGCCATTTGCCATCTAGCTGTGGCTCGAGCGTGGCGAGTTGTTTTCTGAGCATGGGCAGAGACCTGGCACCGTTTCGAGTCGCTAGAACAAAGGTCTGCTTTTCGATCGTGACGTGATGAAATTGGAGGTCCTTGTGAGCCTTGATCAGGGCGGCTGTTTTGGTCTTGAAGGCATCGACCTGACCGGTCTTGACTTTGGCCAAGTGAGCGAAGCTGCCCTGCGCCTGTGAACGTTGAAGCTCTGGATTAGCTTGGGTCAGGCATGTTCCCAGAAATAATAGGATGATGGTGAAGAGTTTCATGGACGATGGTATTTTGGTCATTTGGAAAGGCCCGCTCCGATGTGGTGCAGGCTGGGCTCTTTTGCGGATTTCAGAATTTTGAGACGTAGAGCGGTGGTAGTGGTTCTCGGGAAGCGGATGAGAAGGCGGGGCCCGATCCCTTTACCCTGATGAAGGGTGGTCCATTTGCCATCGACATGAGCTTGGAGCTCGAAGCCCTCAATTCGCTCTTCAAATTCGCGGATTCGCACGAAGTCGAGTGTCTGCGCTTGCTCCCATTGCATGATGAAGGTCGGGTCCACCTTGCTGGATGCCCAGCGGGTCTTCTGATTGCCGTCGAGAGCGGATTGAGCGGACCAATCACCGGGGCTTTTAGTCCATACGGAATCCGCGTATGCAGTGGCAAATTCGGCCAAGTTCCTAGGCACCGTTTGGCCAGGCTGGGCGCCAAGTGCGGCGGCGAATTCTTTGAGTCTGGTGATGTTTCGCTCGTCCATGAGCCCCTTGCGGTTCGGTGGCGAATTTAGGATGAGCACATTGTCTTGAGCGGTGCTGTGGTCGTAGAGTGGTAACAGTTCGTCAATGCTACGGAGTCCCTGGTCGTAGGGATGCCAGAACCAATGCTTATTGAGGCAAACAGTTGTCTCAAAAGGGAGGTAGTGAAGCCGCCCCTGAGGGCCGGAGAAGTGCTTTACGTCAGGGAATTCGGGGAGCGTTGGATCCCCGAGCCGGAAGTCTGACGGGTAGTAACGGATGGGCTGACCGATACGATACGCATTGGGGTGCACGGCGTGAAAGTCGGGATTGCCGAATTCTCCAATGCCCCAATTCACGCCAACGAGACAATTTGGCTGCAGTGACTTCACATGGGCGTAGACGCTCTCGATTTGCCAATCTTCTCGCGGCAGCACCCAGCCACCGTCGAACCAGAGCTCGCAGATATCACCATTGTCCGTGAGGAGCTCGGTGAGCTGCTTTTTCATGTAGTCGATGTAGTCACTGCTCTGTTGAGGACTGAGGTCTGCTCTGTTGCCACGCATAACTCCATCTCCCCAATTCCGATCCCAGAGAGAGTAGTAGAGGCCGAGCTTGATGCCGTGTTTCTTGCAGGAGGCCGCCATGGCCTTGACCACGTTGGTCTTTACTGGGCTTGAGGCAACGTCGTATTCGGTGTGTGGCGAGTCCCACAGGCAAAAGCCTTCGTGGTGCTTGGTGATGAGGATGACATAGCTCATACCGGCGTCTTTCGCGCACTTTGCCCACTGGTCGGTGTCTAGTTCGGTGGGGTTATAGAGCGAGGGGGCCAGGGTGCCGTCGGTCCATTCTTTGCCGGAGAAGGTGTTGATACCGAAGTGAATAAACATCCCATAACTACGCGAGATCATCTTCTGCTGGCTTGAATTGGGAGTCAGGGAAGGCTGGATGATTTGAGCCGGGGAAATTCCGCAAGCGAGTAACAGGGCGAGGAGAAAAAAGGGAAGTTTCATTACGTTTATGATCAAGGATTAGAAGGAGTGCCGAAAAAGATGGGTGAACTGAAGATGCTAAAAGTAGAGCTTAGCGGAAGAGGTAGTAAAGGACGCTCATGATGACGATTAGTAGAAGGGAAAGGAATTTATAGTTTCCGAGGCCTTTCCAGCCGGGCTCGCGGATGGGGTCGAGCGGGGAATTCCAGCAGAGCTTGGCGCTCGATTCCGGGACCTTCTGGCCGGAGATCAGGGTGAGGGAGACCTGCAGGATCACACAGAAGCAGAATAAGTAGAAGGCCATCATCATGAAGCCGCCCGGAAGATCAGGCCACCACGAAGCGAGTTTGCTACAGGCGAAAACCGTGATGCCTGTGATTGAGCCGATGATGAGGGTCCATTGCGCGGAAAAGGCGTTGGCCTTTTTCCAGAAAACTCCGAGCACAAAGACGCAGGTAACCGGGGCGGCGATGTGGGCGATGATGTCGTTGATGCCTTTGAAAATACTTTGGTAGTTCAGCAGCAGTGGAATGAGGCCAATGGCCATGACGAGTGCCAGCCCCGCGCTGACACGGCCGATGTGAACCAACTGCTTGTCGCTGGTGCTCGGCTTCAATCGCTTGAAGAGATCGAAGGCGATGAGGGTTGAGATCGAATTTAGGGCTCCGGAAACGGTCGACATGAGTGCCGCGAGAAGCGCGGCGATGAGGAGTCCGACGAGCCCAGTGGGAAGCAGTTGCTTGATCATCTCGCCGTAGATCTGGCCGGAGTCGACCGCTCCCTCGGCATCGGTGATGCCTGTGAGGTCGAGTCCGCCGGTTTTGTAGAGGGTGTAAGCGAAAACACCGGGAAGGACGAAGATGAAGACAGGGAGAATTTTGATCAAACCGGCAAAGAGAGGGCCGACGCGGGCGTGGTTCTCATCCTTGGCTCCAAGGACGCGCTGGACAATGGTCTGATCGGCGCACCAATACCAGATGCCGAGGACGGGGTAGCCCAGGAAAATGGCATACCATGGAAGGCCCGAAGGATCTCCGTGGGGACGCAGCATGGAGAGTCGTTGAGTTTCTCCCTGAGCCTCAAGGGTCGCGACCATTTCACCCCAGCCGCCCATTTTATCCCAGGCGAACCAAGTGATCAAACAGGCTCCCGCGATGAGAATGACGGTCTGAATGGCCTCGGTTAGAACGACGGCTAATAGTCCGCCAACGATGGTGTAGAGGGCGGTGATACCGGCAATGAGAATGATGCCGGTGTAAAATTCGATGCCGAAAACGTTCTCAATGATCTTGCCGCCAGTGAGGAAGGAGAAGCCGATGTGGACGATCACGGCGGAGAGCACGGACAGAACCGAGAGCATGTCGCGGCAGGGGCGGTTGTAGCGTTTCTCGAGGAAGTCGGGGAGGGTTGCGACTTTGGAGCGGATGTAAAAGGGCGCGAAGAATAGCGAGAGGAGGACCAAGGTAAACGCTGCCATCCACTCGAAGTTACCGATGAGGAGTCCGTTATCGAATCCTTCTTGTGCCAGTGAAACCAGATGGACGCACGAGATGTTAGTGGCAAACAAGGCGAGGCCGATCATTGGCCAGCGCAACGATCCGCCGGCGAGGAAGTAGTCCTTGGAGTCGCCTTCAGCGGACTTCTTCTTCATCATTTTCCCCGCAAGTAGACCGAGCCCGACGACCGCGAGGATGTAGATCAAAACGACGGATTTATCGAGTAAAGTCGCGTCGTATTTGGCTGCACTGGTGGTGACTGCGTTGGCTAATGTTAGAAACATGGTGGGTGGCAGTTAAAGTTTTAGGTCGGCGGACATTCCTGGCTCTTGTGGCGTTTGGTAGACACCATCTTTGACAACGCAGGGATTGACGAAGTGTTTTTGCAAATGCGGGATATGCTCGAGCAATAGTGCCTCGTGTCCCATGCCGATGTGATTAAAGAGCACGAGGTGTTGGTGGATTTGTCCCATGTCACCGACGTGTGGGACGACGGGCACATTGCGCTTGCGGGCCATGAGGGAGACGGCGAGGAATTCGGAAATTCCGGCGACGCGCACGGCATCGACTTGGCAGAATCCGTGGGCCTCGAGCTGGAAGTAATTCTTAAAGATGATGCGGTTCGGCACGTGCTCACCGGCGGCGACTTTGCTGTGTGGGGCGTAGGCCTTGGCGAGGGTGGCGTGGCCGAGGATGTCGTCGGGGTGGGTCGGTTCCTCGATCCAGAAGAGATTAAAATCACGTGAGCGTTCGCCGTATTCGAGGGCGCGCGGCATGGTCCACTGTTGGTTGGCATCGACCATCAAAGTCGCCCGATCACCGGCGCCGGAGCGGACGATTTCGGTGCGGCGCAGGTCGAAGTCCATGTCGGGTGAGCCGACTTTAAGCTTCATCGCGGTGAAGCCGGCGTCGACCGACTTTTTGACGTTCGCTTTGATTTGTTCGTCGGAGTAATTGAACCAGCCAATGGAGGTGTCGTAGCCAGGGTAACCCTTGGCGAGAATGCCTTCACGTTCGTGGCGCGAGGCTTGGTGATCGGTTAGGATGGCGAGGGCTTGCTCGCGGGTGAGCTCGTCTTCTAGGTAGGAGAAGTCGATGGTGTTCACCAGTTCCTCAGGGGTGAGGTCGAGCAGGAGCTTCCAGAGCGGCACTCCGCGTTTCTTCGCCCACAGATCCCAGCAGGCATTGGTGACTGACGAGAGCGCAAGGTGGGCGAGGCCCTTGTGCGGTCCGAGCCAGCGGAACTGTTGCTCGTTGGAGATCCGGTTCTGGAGCGTGCCGAAGTCGGCCATGATCTCCTCGATGTCACGCCCTTGTAGCGAGCGGGCGAGAAATTCGGCGCCCTTGCAGACCAGGTCGTTTCCTTCGCCAAGGGTGAAGGCAAGGCCGGAACCAGTGTTGCCTGAATCATCCGCCAGTAGCGTGACCGCGTAGGAGTATTCCGGATTTTTATGGATCGCGTCCGAGCCGGCTTGGGTGCCGATGTCGAAGCGGGCGTCGCGAGTGTTGATGTTGGTGATCACAGGA
>CAXIBU010000053.1:0-15506 GCA_964021555.1 uncultured Verrucomicrobiales bacterium
TTCCATGAACTCAAGCTTGCGTTTCTCCCGGTTCGGGATCAGCGCAATTGACAAGCCCTTCTGACCCGCTCGACCGGTTCGCCCACTTCGATGGGTATAATAGTCCAGCTGATCGGGCAGCTGATAATGGATCACAAAAGACAGCCCGGCCACATCGATGCCGCGTGCCATCACGTCAGTAGCGACCAAAATCCGTAACTTCTCATTGCGGAAGGCACGCATGATCTTGTCTCGCTCCAACTGTGAAAGGTCGCCTTGCAGGGCCTCGGTTGGAACTCCAAGCTGGTTCAGCTTCTGACTCAAAGTAATCGCACCAGCCTTAGTCCGGCAGAAGATCAGGCCACGCTGTTTGGAGTTCTTGGTTACGAAATCCGCTACCCAGTCATCCTTCTCTTCTCGCCGTAGGATCGCGTATCGATGATCGATGTCCGCATTCACCACCTTGGCTCGGTCGACTTTGATGTGCTTCGGCTGCTCGGTCATGCACTGACCAATGAGGTCCTGAATCGAGGGGGGGAAAGTCGCGGAAAATAACCACGTCGCCAGCCTTGCTGGGCATAGACCAAGGATATCACCCAGCTGCTCTTTGAAGCCCATGCTCAGCATCTCGTCAGCTTCATCCAAGACCACGTATTTGACCCGACTTAGATCAATGGCATGGCGCTTATGCAAGTCGAGCAAACGTCCAGGAGTCGCCACCACGACGTGGGTCGGCCGCTTTAGAGCATCAATCTGGCGCTTGATGTCCTCACCGCCACACAGGCACTCACAGAAAATCTTCGCGGTGTGCTTGGTAAAGCGGAAAAGCTGCTTCTGAATCTGCTTCGCGAGCTCACGTGTCGGAGCGACGACCAGTCCTTGGATCCTCGGGAAACCAGCGTCCATCTTCATCAACAAGGGCAGCCCGAATGCGGCCGTCTTACCAGTGCCGGTCTGTGCCTGCGCAACCAGATCGCCACCATCCTCATTGAGAAATGGGATCGTCTGTTGCTGGATCTCCGTCGGTTGCGTGATCCCCAGTTCATCCAAGCCCTGAATCAGCCGGGCGGAAACGCCAAGTTCTTTGAAGGTTTTAGCCATACGTGACCACTATCTGCACCCAAGCTCGCCTTGAGAACAGAAAATTCGCCGCCAATCTCTTCCTAGGTGCCCTAAGAATCGATGCGTCGAGTCCCCTCGAGCAAGAGATCCGAGCATTGATTACCGTGCAGAACCGATACGTCACCAGTCGTTTCCAAAATCACGGCTCGCACCTCAGAAGGGTTCAGCACATTTGCTTCTCTGAGTTTCGCGATCAAGTCACTCCTCGCCACACGCGTCGATGCAAGCGCCTCATCGAAAATCACCCCGTCACGCATGAGCACGACTGGCTGGTTCTGTATCAATGATTCAACCACCTCGGAACTCTTGCGCAGACGAGCCGCGATATACTGAATGATGAACAAACTCGACATCGCGATCAGTGTTTGTGCGAAGGCCCTCCAATCAGTCGACTGACTCGCCCCAGCCAGCAGCGATCCAATTGCGATCGTCATCGCAAAGTCAAAATTCGTCATCTTGGAAAATGAACGGAGTCCGTTGAACCGGATCAGGATAATCAACCAAAGGATGGCAAAAAACGCGAGGAGCGACCCCCTCAAAAACAAGTCTAGGGTGGCGTCGGAAGAGAACATAGAATAGCAGCAGTTAGGTCGTATAATCAGGAAAGGTTGAACCTCAGGAATCTCAGGAGAACCTCGTAGGTAGTCCCTGAGATGTCAACTGCAGCCACTGACTTCCCTCCTGCACCGCCATCCGACTACCACTTACCGCTGAAAGCCACCTAAACCATCCTGGCACTAAAGGCTAGTAACCAAACCAAGATCCTTCGTTCACTTAACCGGTTTAGAGATGCGGATTGCAAACAACTCTCGAGAAAGCCTTCCAGTCACTCAATAGGCAGACAATTCCAACAGTGCCTTGAGAGCCAGCTCCGCTGAGCACGTTTCACATGGGTTCCCTTGGGGCGAACCAACGGAGAAAGTGTGATTGAATTGAGGTGATAGCTCCAGCCAGACCGAAGATACCAGCTATCAGAGGACCGGACCCTCGGAGGATTTTTCAAGGTCGCGGTCGAGCTGGACGGGCTTGTAGCCGCCGCGGGCTTTGTAGTAGAGGATGAGTAGCAGGAAGGCTACGGCCATGATGGCAGGAAGTGAGGCTGCGACTTTGAGGACTTTCCTACCGTTGTTCTGCAGAGATTTCTCCAGTGCGACCCCTTCTGGCTTCAGCACTTCGGAACGTTCAGTGGTATTGAATGTCTTGTTCGCCTCAAGCGCTTCCAGTCTTTGCTCTTTCGTCGGTTCGTCTGGAAGCTCCATTTGGTCGACCAAAGCCGCGCCTTTTTCGGTTACTAATGCATCGTCCTTGAGCAAATTTGCCACATTGACCGAGTCGTATTCCCAGCCAAAGAATTTCTTATTCTTCTCAGTGTAGGCCAAGCTGCCATCGGCAGAACTCGCATCAACCTTATCGAATAGTTGGGCCTGCTCGACCTTAACGACCTCAGCATTGTAGTGATCGCCAACGGCTCCCAGGAAGGGCATTCCGAAAATACCTACTGTCAATAGGCCCATCGCCGAGACGGTGTTGAGTGTCATTGCGCCACCTTTCGGGAACTGCTCGGCAGTAAAGCCCAGCACAGTCGGCCAATAGAAAGTCTGCCCTACGCCATAAAGCACAAAGGCAAGGAAGATCATGCCGCCAGACGCACTGGAGAGCAGGAACAATCCAACAATGGAGAATATCGAGCTCACCAGTAGCACCGAAGGCGGATTGAGATACTTGAGCGGCACGCCCGCAAAGAATCGCAAGGTCATCATGATCAGCGAAGACAGCACAATTGCCCATCCGGAATCGATCTCGTATTCGTTGGCGAGCACCGGCTTCATGAGTTTTTGGATCCAGCCATCAGTTGCAATTTCAGCGGTCGCCAACGGGATCATGATGAGGCAAAGGATGAAGAACATCACTTTACCCTTGGACTTGAGGCTTATTCCGCAGACCAGCCCCAGAGCAGCCCCGAATGCCAAGCTGACGAGAAGCTGGTTTTTCCCAGCTAATGCAGCTCCTTCGGCAAACAATCCGAGTTGGTTCGTCAGCTCGTAGAAAAGAAACGTTGCTGCAACAAAGACGCCCAGTCCGCCAAATTCGCGCATCATTTCGAGATAGGAAACCTTGTTCTCGACGCGCTCATCTTTCGGATAGACCTTAACGATGGCAAACATTACCGCATAGATGAGGGACGGAAGTAGCAGGAATAGAAACAGTTGGCGCCAGGTAAAAGCTCCGCCATCCCCACCAAACAACAGGCCAAGAGCCGCCCCAACCACGATACCCGCCGGCCACGAAGCGTGGAGGATGTTGAGCATCTTGGTTTTGCTCTCCTTATACATCGTAGCGCAAAGAGGGTTGATACAGGCCTCCACGATCCCGTGGGCAAAGCCGGCCAGAACAAAGGCAGCAATCAAGCTACCCTTGTCCAACGCGGTGAAAGTCCAAATGGTGGAGCCGATGTGGCAAGCCGCAGCCAGCAGCATCGATGGCTTGTAACCGACTTTGTCGACAATCAAACTGAACAAGATCATCCCAACGGCAATCGGCCAGAGGGAGGCTCCGAAAATCCCACCTGCCTCCGCCTCGGAGATATTGAATTCACCAATCCAGGTCCCCACATTCATTACTCGGATTCCAAATCCGATACCGGCGGTCATTAAGGCGAGGAAGCTTCCCCAGAAGAGGAGACTGCGTTGTTGAGGAGATAGTTCGTTTTGCATAGTGGGACAGGTAAGCATCTGAATACGGCCTTCAGACGGATTACCTATCAGACAAGATCCACACCAGACATCAAGACAAAGATGGGAGCTTGAGCCCGAAAACGTTAGATACGATCTTTAAACCAAATACGGTTCACCAAGTCACCGGACATCAGCCTACTGAGCTTGCCGACAGGAAAATCCGCACACCACCAGCGCTGTATCGCCGAGGAATCACTCTCCCCTATCGGCGGCCGGGACGCTTCTTTCCGCGTAGCGCTGGATGGCCTTGCCATCGGGGCCGTAGGGATCTTGCGCGACAGCTTTTTGGAACCATTGCCAGGCTTCAGAAGGCTTTTTCTCGCCAACTAGGACTCTTCCTTTCGAAGCCATGATGAGCGCCTTTTCCGCGCGGGTGAATCGGTCCAAGGCGAGAAGCGCATCGATCTGTTCATGAGCTTTCGCAAATTCGCCCTTATCCGAAAGCTCGCGCATGGCTCTCAAAAAATTCCATCCCTGAAATTTCAACTTGGCCTGCATGCCCGATTGATCTCCGGGATCTGCCTTGGCGAGCTGTTCGACGAATTTCGGTTCGGGATTGAGATCGAGCTCAGCCCTTTGCAGTAGCAACTTTTTCTCCCTGACCTGATCGCCCTCTGCCCGCGCCGCCTTGAGATCGCCCAGAAGCGAATCTCTTTCTGAGATCGCCTGAGCAGTGCCATCCATGTGTGCGGCTAGTGTTTCAGCCACGGATAAGGGCACCATTTGCTTGCCCTGGTAGGTCTTGAGAAGCGTTCCATCTGATGCGAATAACTGAACTGCCGGATAACTGCTGATGGTCTTTCGGTTCCACCCCTCGTGAGCCTTGTCGAAAGCCTTGCGCTGCTCGCCATCCTGTCCCTGAGGGACGTCGATGTGGGTCAACACGTAGTCCTGCTTGAGTGACTTTTGAAAGTCGCTGTCGTCCCAGATTTCATTGAGCATGCGCTTGCTCAATGGATGCCAAGAAGCACCGTGAATCAGCACCGCAACAGGACGGTTAAGTTCGGCCCCCTTTTCAAGCGCGGCGGTAAATTCCGGGACTTTGGTGATCTTCGCCCATGAGCAAGAGATACCAAGCGTCAGCAGCAGACAAATTCGGATCAAACTCATAATCAGTTCTTTTTGTATCCGTAAACGTGCAGCTGATGGTAGTGCTGATGCTGCCCACCTGGGTGATGGATCCGGATGTAGCCGGCATCGATCTCCTTATCTGCCAGATCAATGCGGTTGACCCTCTTGGCACCAGAAAAGGTGTGCTGATCGGTCCAGTCCTCGCCGTTGATCGAGGTCTGTAAGATGGCACCGTTCAGGCGGCCAACTTGACCACTACGGGTCACGATCACGATACCAGTGAGCCGACCGAAGTTACCCAACTGAACTTCCACGCTTGGCTCGGCCGAGCCGGTGTGAAAGTCGCCGCCGTGAGATTCAATCACTCCCCAGTGCTTAGCGGGATCATCCCAGCGATTGCCCGGTTGATCGACTTTTAGAGTGCCCCCGGAACTGAGTGAGATCCCCTTGAACTTCTCAACCTTCTCTTGGTTGCCATCGTAGTATTTCGAAGCGAGCTTGCCGATGAATTGGAAGGTGCTCTTATCGCCCTTCGCGGCGGCATCGGGTAGGACCTTGCGAGCCAGCTGCGTCAGCGGATGCTCGGTGCCTTCACTGCTACGCTCGCGCTGGAGGAGTTTGCCTAGCTCGGCAATAAAGGTCTGGCGGCGCTTCTCCTGCTCACCGAGGCGTTTCAAATGGGACTCAAGGACTACCGGGAGCAATGCGCCTTCCTCGACGTGGTAGCGGACCAGACTAAGGATGAATTTATCCTCATTTTCAGGTGTCGAATCCAACCACTTGACCTGCTTGTCCAGCGCACGGTCGAATTCCCATCGGCTAAGCCCCCAGCCATCGAGCTCGCGGTGATAGGCCAAAAGAGCTTTCATTCGAGTCCTCGTCCCGTCCGGCCCTTTTTCAAGGACCTTTGGATAAATGGACTTATCGAGAAGCGACCAAGCCATTTCGCCACCTTTTGGGGCCATCAACTTGAGGAGGTCGTTGTGAAGATCCTGCCAGGCAGTCTCTCCCAGCTCATTTTCCGTGAGCAGCTTGACCGCGAGGGTCCAGTTCTCCCAATCGGCCGGATTGGTCGCACGGGCCTTGGAGAGTGCGGCGAGCATTTGCCGCGTATCCTTCTTCTCAGAATAATACTTGGCCAGTCGACGGAGGTCTGCGGAAGCAAAAGACTTTTTCGGGTTGGCATGGGCCTCTTGGTTCAGCAAGTGCCATCCCCAACTGCCGCCGTGATAGCTGGTATGCAGCCCGCGTTTCCAGCTGAGGGAGTAGCTTGGGATCCACTCTTCAGGACGCCCCATGACCGTGTAAGCGCAGTGCCCTGGCTCGCCCATTGTCGCGGCGGGGATACCATTCGCGATGGCTGCCGCTGCGCCGAAATTCGACAAGGATCCGCAGACTCCACCGACCTTTCGAATCCGCTCGGCAGCGCTTTCGTAACTATCCATGAAGGGAGCGTAATACTGAGGTCCATGAATGCTATCGCCAAAGGGATTGTGCAAAATCCACCGAGCATACCAACAGGCTCCGGTGTATTGCTCAGAGGGCAGACACACTTCGATGTTTTGGTATTCCAGAGATTCCAAGTGATTGAGGTGATCGTGCTGCACACCAGCGGCGACGTATCGACGCTGGAAGGGAGTGATCGTCTGGTAGACGGCGTTCAAGCGCCCCTGCTGGTTGCGATCGCGAAACCATTCGTAGCGCTTAACGACGCGTTCGGAATCCCACTTGCGCCTCGGCCCTTCCAAGGCACAGGCCGTCGCCATCACGCGATCAATCGGGCGCTCGGCCAGTTTGGGGTCGAATTTCCAGATCTGGTGAAGCTGGGCCAGCACTTCGGCAGGCTTCTCAACCGGACCGGAATCCGCCAACTCACGCATCCAGTCTTCGCTGGCGAGGAGCTGCTTGGCAAAGTCGGATTCTAAGTCGAGCTCGGCGCTGGTCATCCAGCCGCGAATTTCATTCTGCAAAAGCTCATTTGCCGAGGGCGCGGCCAAGGCAGGCAAAGCCAACAGCATAAGGGAGAAAAGGAACCATTTCATAAAGATCATTTAGTAAGCGAGCATCAGATAGATTGCCACGGAAAAGTCAGGCATCAGCCCATCAGGCCGGTGCTCTGGTATTGGTGATTCGGCAAGACAAGCCCGACTGACGGGTTGCCAAGATGACGCGAAACGGCATCGCCAATCACATTTCGGAAGTCCGTCGTGTGCTTGAGATCACGGTTTTGATACAGCTGCTCGGGAGCGAGCCCGGGCCACTCACCGTGAATGGGTTTCGAGCCGGATTTGCCAATCGCAGCACCGCCCATCGCCACCATACAGTTGGCCCATCCGTGATCGGTGCCGCTGGTGCCATTTTCGCGAACCGTGCGGCCGAAGTCGGAAAGGGTTAATACCATCACATCCTCCATCTTCCCGTCCAGATCCTTGGCAAAGGCGGCCATGGCCTTGGTCAGATCACGCAGACGGTTGGCATAACCACCATCGGCGCCGCCCTGGTTGTTGTGCGTATCCCAGCCACCGTAGTCGATCTCGATCACCTCGGTGCCGATGTCAGCCCGGATCAATCGGGCGGCCTCCTTGAAGGTATTCCCAATACCATTTTCAGCGTATTTTGCCCCATTTTTCGGCTCGTATTTGGTCTTCGCTACGGCTTCGAGCTGTTTGGCGCCTTCCAAGGTCGCTGCGGCAGTCTTTGACATCAACTCGCGAGCCTCCTCTTGGTTGGAACCCGGTGTCTGGCAATAAGCATCCCGCAGAGCCGCTTGGATCAGCTCCTGATCTCCACCCAGCTTGGGCATCGCCAGATCGCCCACCGAACGGATCGAATAAGCTGCAGCCTTTCCCCGTAAAATTCGGGGCAAATTCCCTCCAATCGAGACCGCACGGATCGTGCCGCGCCCTTTGGAACTGTTCAAATGCCGGTTCAGCCACCCATCCGCCGAAACAGTATCGCCCATGACGCCGGTCTCCCAAGTGTCCTGTTCCTCGAAGTGGGAGCGCGAATTTTCAGCATAACCCACAGCCTGAAGACCGCGGCAGGTGCCAGAATCGAAGAGGGGTTTCAGAGAATCAGCCGCAGGGTGCAGACCGAAAAAACCATCCAAATCGACGGCCCCTTTCGCCCCACCAGGACGAGCGATCGCGATCCTCTCGCGGTGCTTGTAGTAGTCCTTGTCCCCGTGAGGAACGATGAAATTCAGCCCGTCAATCCCCCCGCGAAGGAAGACTACGACCAAGGTCTTCCCTTTCTTTACGGTCGCCTGTTCAGCCCCTAATGAGGCCATGGGCGCGAAAGGACTGAGTGCTGCGAGGCTGGCGGCACTTTTAAGGAATTGGCGTCGAGTTTTCATGATCTTAGTGGATTAAGGTTAGCGGGATTGGTTTTCTGGGAGCATTTCAAGAAAGACCGCCAACAAACGGCGTCTCTGATTGTGATCTTCGATCTTGGCGGCTTGCTCCATTACCTTTTTGGCAGCCGCAAAGGAATTGGGCCCGAGCTCTTGCCGAAGCAGCACGAGGGCTGCATTGCGAATGACTTTTTCACGGTGGGCAGGGTCCTGCATCGGCTCCTTGTCAAACCACGACCAGGCTAGCGCATCGCCAAATTCACCTTCCAGGTCCTTGGCGAAGCGCCACTTCTGAAGCTGGAAATTCGAGCCGGAGTATTCCGAATTGGCCTCGGGATAACCGTCAGGCGTCGAGCGATCAAATAGGTTCCGTCCCGCGCGGTCACCGAGGTTGATGACATGCCACGGGTGGTAGGAATCCGCCGTGCGCTGGACGGCGATGCCAAATTCAACTGGCTTGAGAAACTTAGGCTCAAGCTCACGCTGCATCAGCTCAGGGCTCGTCGCGATCACTTGAAGCAGCTCGCCAAAGTCGCCCTGAGTTTCCAAAAACTTCGATTCAAGTCGCGGCAGCAATGGCTCGGGAACCGTGGCGAAATAATGGCTGGCAAGCTTGCGGCAGACAAATGAGGCCGTTTCGGGCCGGCTCGCGAGCATTTCCAAGAATTGCAAAATTCGATCGTCGCTCTTAGGCGAAAAGTCGGAGGCCGCCACGGAAAGGCCGAAGACTTCACGCGGTGCTTCTTCATTTAAGAATGGCGAAAAGCGATAGCGGTAGAGGTAGTCATTTCCCGCCATCGTAGCCTCCCGTTGAGCACCCCAACCGGTGAGAAGGTGGGCGAGAGCTGTGACGTCTTCCTGGTCATAGCCTCCGCCGACCCCGACCGTGTGAAGCTCAAGAATTTCGCGAGCGTAGTTTTCATTAAGCTGACGCCCCAAACTGTTCTGTTGATCGAGAAAAGTCATCATCGCCGGACTCGTGGCAGAGGTCAGGAGCAGGTCGTTGAAACGCGCCATCCCCGCGCCGACGAAGCCCTCGTGCTCGATCCACTTGGCTCGACTTCCGGTTTTCGCCATCCAGACGGAAAAGTGGTTCTGCGCCCAGAGAACAAAACGAGCTCTCACGGGATTCTGGGTCGTTAACGCATGCGAAATCACCCGCCCGCGAACTTGGTAATCATTCGGATCGGCGAAGAAAAGCCCTGCCAAGTCCTTGGCTAGCTCCTCCTTTAACTCGAATGCGCCGGCATTGATCTGCTGCTCGATCCAGCCCTCTTCACCTTCAAGCAAGATACCGATCAGCGAATTTCTGTCCGCCCCGAAGCCCATGCGTTCGCTCAAGCGGATCGCGCGTTCGTAGGGAAGAGTCAGTTTTTTTGGATCAAGCTTCCCCGGGATCGTGATCTTGACAGGCTGCGATGCGGTCTGCTTGCCAGACTTGTCAACCGCAACCAGCTGCACCTCGTGGGCACCAGGTTTGAGCTCTGATGTCTCGAACGGAATCAATTGCAGGCCAAATTCGTTCCCCACTTGGGGCAAGCCGTGCCTCTCCCCATCGACCTTTAGAAAATAGTAGCTCATCTCGCGGTCATCGAAGACCTCGGCGATCAGCGCATCGCCTTTCGGATGGATGACTGCTCCAGATTTCGGGTATCGCAGTGCAATCTCAGGAGCTGCCACATCGACAAATTCGGGGCTTCCCCAAGAATAGCCAGACAGCCCCGAGATCCCGACTTTGCCCTCGGCGGGAAGTGCCTCGATGACCAGATCCTTGCGACCTTTAGGTAGATTGAAGCGTTTCACCGCCTGCCACTTCCAAGAATCGCCCGGCTGGACCACGCCCAAGTTGATCTCGCGTTTCTTCTTCCCGTGAACGACGACTTTCAAGCGCAGCGGACAAGCTGCCATCTCAGGATCTGGATGGCTGCGGGCGTGCACGCTCAGTCGCAGGTCGCCATTAATGTGGTCGGGAATCTTGTGGATCAGTTTTTTCCCGGCGCCCTCGCCATTTCCTAGCTTCGCCACCCATTCCGGGCCTTTTTCGACCTTGAAGGGATCACCCTCCTTGAGCTTCTCGCGTTTGGCTCCTGACCAGTTTCCTTGGTTAAACCAGACATGTGACTCATTGAACTTGGTTTCCAAGGTGCTCTTGGGATGACTTTTCCCCTTGGAAATAATCGTCTGCACCTTCGACATGGCTTGTCGCCCACCAGGCCCGACGCATAACAGCTGCAGCGTATTTTTACCGAGCTTGAGATCATGCGGCAATACTCTGAAATTTTGATAGCGCCCCTTTTCCGTGCGGAAGGGCGTGCCGTTGATCAGCAGAGCTGTGGTGATTTGCTCAAATTCCTTATCATTGCGATAATTGCCCGCCCGCACGACGCCGCGAATGTATCCCGCACTGACGACATTTTGGCCGTCGATCACTTCTCGAAATCCAACTCTCAATCCCGAAGGCGCCTTACCCTTCTTAGCTGATTCAGCGGCCTTCTCTCCGCCGTCCATCATGGCCATGCTCCCGCCCATCATCGCCATCGCAGAGCCATCTCCACCGCTGGTCGCAGGCACTTCGCGGAGTTCGTATTGATCCGCAAAGGCATCACGATTCACCCGATTACGGTAATTGAAATCATTAGCCATGCGCACTGCGAGCACCTGCTTCCCCGCATCCAAGCTAAAGGGAGGTCCGACGGGAACTCGGTGCCACTTGCCTGAAGCGAGCCGCGCCGTTGTCTTGCGACGACCATCCTCAGCCGTGAGGACTTCGATTGAGGGGTAGGCTGAGCCCGCGAGCGTGCCTTTGACCCGCATCATCAGCTGATACCTTGCCTTTTTCGGGATCTCAAATTCGACCGCCCATTCTGGACGATAGCCCCACAAGTTGACGAACCTCGCCCCAGAGGCCTCTTGATCAAACCCGACGCCTGGAGGTTCTTTGCCGATGCGCTCGCCGCGCGGAGCTCCGAGGGTATCCTCACACTCGCCCGAAACATAGAACTCGTCCTTACCTGGGCTAGCCAACACATTCACCTCATGCGCCCCGCTGAGTAAAACCTGCTTGGACTTCATCCCAGCGACCTCAGGAGTGTAAGAGATTTTCCAGTCATGAGAGCCAGGCTCAAGGGCATCGCAATCGACCTCGAAACGCAATCTCCAGAAAGGCCCATCCACTGGCGGAAGCGCTTCCACGGGATCGAGCTGGAGTTTGTCATTGAGAACTAACTTCACCGCTGGAACTTTCGTCCGATCGAGCCCCGGAGCGCCCACCCAGATCTCAGCCCCAACCGAAACCTTACCCCAACAGGCCGAGCGCTCGGCGGGCGCGGTGATCTGTGGTCGCATGCGCTCCAGCAGCGCAATCAATGGCTCATCCGTCACCGTTACCTTGATCGTCTTTCCGGCCACAGTGAGCTTGGTCTGCCCCGGCTTGAGCGCCCGAACCCTTAGAAAACCTGTTTTCTCACCAGCTAGAATTTGCGGCTCCCGCAGCAACTTCAGCACCTCTGTGCCCTCGATCCGGCATTCCGGCGAGCGCAGCGCCCCAGGATCACCATCGTCGGTAATCGCCACCATGGCGGATTCACCAGATCGCAGACTCAAGTGATCCGTAGAAAAACGAATTTCCGCGCTAGCAATCGCCAGACTGAACCAAGCACAGATGAGGGGGATTATTCGAGTCATAACCATTACCTACGATGATGGCATAACTCATTGATCAAAAAAAGGGGACAAAATGAAAATTCGCCCCTTATTTGAGATTTGTTGTCCGCTGGAGACGATTCAGGAGGCCTTCACCTTGCGCAGAACGATCCGCGTGATGACTTCGCCATCTTTGAGAAAATGGCTCATTTCAATACTCTCGTAGGCTTCAGTGCCCTTCAGGAAGTTCTGGTAGATCTCCGAGGGAGTGACCTCCTCATTTTTCGGCTCATCCTCACTATCTTCGTCATCTGGATCGAGATCATCGAATTCTTCAAATTCACCCTCAAAATCATCATTCATCTCCTCATCCGGATCCATCAATCCGCCGTGCTCGACCAAGTCTTCGATCAATTGGCGCAAGGGCTTAATTCGCAAACTCGCCCTCAGTCCGGTAAAAGGCTCGGAGGCCTCATTCCGGTCCGACCATGCTCTGATCACCGCTTGATTGATCTTCTTCGACGTTCCAACGGCAAAGGCTGAGTCATTCAAACTCAAGCAAGGGAGGCACTCATTGGATGTCAACGGAATGGCGTAGTAGTAGTTCTTGATCCCATGGTCTCCCTCGTCGCTTAGAGGCTTGGGCATCGTGAAGTCCAGGTCAAAGACCTCCCCCGTTTTAATCACAGAGCGATCCAGCGCCTTCGTGAACTGGCTCCAGCTCTGGCTAATCGCCTCCCGGTTTTTCACTGGCGCACTGTAAGCAATTCTGGGAGCTGCGGCTTCTTCAATCAGGGCCTCGGGCCAGTCGGGCACTTGAGGGTAGGCCCCCTGCGCATCGGCCACTAGGATCCATTCATCCTCCAGTCCCTCCTTGGACAGTCTGCCCAGAGAGGTCCACGCATCCAGCAGAGCCTCTCGATAGGTGGAGTAGTAAATATCCAGGACAGGGCCGACCTGCTCCTCTAGCATCTCATCTCTCTCCCGACCTTTCAAGCTAGCCAGAGGCATATCAATCAAACTAGCCAACAGGGCGAAGCGCTCACGAGTGAGGTCTTTTGCCTTCGGATCACTTCTCCCCTGGAGAATCAACCAGGTATCATCTGCCAGTGCGGAAGCATCCACGGGAACTTGCTGTGTTTCGTAGTCAACACCGAACACCCTTGGTCCACCATGCTGTTCATAAACGATGCCGTCGTCCTCATAGACCACTGAAATGATTGGCTTGCCGCACAGCCTCAAATTCGCCTCATCGAGCTCCCTGACCCGGTCCGCCAAAACACTCAGGACGCGCCGGTCGGGGAACAGGTTACCCTCTACCACCCGATCGACGTATTCTTCGGCAAACACGGGAAAAACCTGCCCGAGACGCTGATTCGTATTTGGAAGGATTGGTCGTGTCATGGCCAGAACCGCAGGACTCACCGGGCAGTGGTCGAGCACTTTGCGGACTTCGCCGACAGCCAGTAATGACTCCTCTTCAGACTTACCAAATTCGATCCCATTTCGGGTTCCCCAGAACCAGACTTGACGACCGTCTTTTTCTCCTGCGACCAGCACCGGCTTGCGCGAAAGCACTGCTGATTGAAGGGCCTCGCTTCCCGTCGGATCGAAACCAAAAACCATCCCATCCTCTTCACCCTCCTCCGGCAAACTCCACTCGACCCCTGCCCACTTTACCCCCGCAGCCTCGAATTTGATCCGATTAACTCCCTCCTCAAACAAAAAGTCCTCAAAAAAGGTTTCGCGGTCCGCCTCTGCAATCACCCCAGTCTCAGGCATAGAAAACGTTATCCCAAAGGCACGGTCAGAATTTCTCACGCGCTCAGCAATCTGCTCGGCCAGGTCGTCAAAGGGCAGATCATCTTCATCCACGTCCGAATCGAATCCATTCTCAAGCATCACTCCCAAGAACTGCCCGAGGCCCCAACCAGCGTATCTGACGACGATCTGATTCGCCTCCAACTGAGCGCTGACCAGCTCGATGCTATCAGGATGCACCCATAGGCTCATCCCATCCTTGGAGGACTCCAGCAACTTCATCAAAAGACGGCCCTGAGCCACCTCCGATCCGAGGATTTCGTCCTCATTCTCACTGGGGAGAAACTTTTTGAGCCTTTCCAAATTCGACTTCCAAGTGAATCCCTCGATCTGGGCATCATGCAGAACGTCCATGTCTTGGACCACCATCGCAAACAACGCGTCCTTGGGAATTTCACTCAGCAGGGCGTTGATCTTATCCTGATTGACCTCGCCTTTAGGAACTTCCGTAGCGGACTCATCAGTCTCTTTTTCAACGCCTAGGGCTGTAGATTGCTCATCCGCAGCAATCTCACTAGGCGCCGCGCCCCCCGCTATGGTCGATGAGGTGCCTGACCCGGAATCCTTGCAAGAAAGACTGCAGAGCAAACCAGCCGTGAGGATAAGCCGGGCGATATTCTTGAAACTCATAGCTCCAGCAAGCGAAACATCTCTGCTGGGGTCAACGCGAATCCCTGTGACACAAGAAAATACACTCTCACTGCTTCCAGTTTTGACAAAGCTCCCCACTTAGACCAAACCCCTCGCAACATGACTCAGGTCACCGATCTTAACATCGAGCGGAATGTCCCGCTCCCCGCTCCCGCTCTGCTTATCAACGAAGTCGCTAGGAGCGACGAACAAGCCGAATTTGTCGCCAATTCCCGTCGCCAGATCGAAGACATCCTCTTTGGTCGAGACGACCGATTTCTGGTAATCGTCGGCCCTTGCTCGATCCATGACCGCAAGGCCGGCCTGGAATACGCTGCCAAGCTCGCAAAATTGGCTGAAGAAGTGAAAGACAAGATCTACGTCGTCATGCGGGTCTACTTCGAAAAGCCACGCACCACCGTAGGTTGGAAAGGGCTGATCATGGACCCCAATCTTGATGGCTCCGACAACATCCCGGAAGGCCTGCGCCAGGCGCGCCTACTGCTCCGCGAGATCATCGACCTCGGATTGCCCACGGCCACCGAATTGCTCGACCCGATCACCCCCCAATACATTGCGGATCTGATCTCATGGTCGGCCATCGGCGCTCGCACCACCGAGAGCCAGACTCACCGCCAAATGGCTTCCGGCCTATCCATGCCACTCGGCTTCAAAAACGGCACCCCCGGCACCATCACCCCAGCCGTCAATGCAATCAAGGCTGCCACGTCTCCACAAACCTTCCTCGGCGTCAGCGAGCAAGGCGTCGCCAGCGCCGTCACGACCAAGGGCAATCCAAACTGCCACATCATCCTACGTGGCGGAGACAACGGCCCCAACCATGACGCTGAGAGCGTCGCCAAGACCATCGCCAAGTTGGAAAAGGCGGGACTTCCCACCCCCATCATGATCGATGCCTCGCACGCCAACTGCGGCAAGGACCAAACCCGCATGCCAGGCGTCTTCAAAGAGATCATCGCCCAGCGCGCTGACGGCAATCAATCCGTCATCGGGGCCATGCTTGAGAGTAATCTCGTCGCTGGAGCTCAGAAATTCCCCCAGCCCCTCGACCAGCTCACCTACGGACAATCCATCACCGATCAGTGCATCGATTGGGCCACCACGGAGACCCTTCTCAAAGAAGCAGCGAAATC
>CAXIBU010000054.1:0-14887 GCA_964021555.1 uncultured Verrucomicrobiales bacterium
TAGTGAATAGTGAATAGTGAATAGTGAAGGGCTCGATGGCAAAGCGCCCAATGATTCCCTAAGTGGGGCGGCTCTAGGCTCAATAACAAGCATTCTCTACTTCGCTTGATGGGATCCTCAACCAAGAAAAAGCTCATCATCACGAGTCTCTCGATTCTTCTTGGGATGCTGGTGACCGCTATTACATATGCGCTCGTGTGGGTGATACCCGCTTGGGAAAAGGCAGCATGCCAAACTCAGCTCAACTTCATCCAGAATGCCGCCAGCTCCTACGTCGGCCTAAACAAGATCCCTCCCGAAGACTACGACATCATCACCTTATCTGACCTGGAGAAACTCGAACTAATCGCACCGAACCTCTCCTGCCCAAGTGGCGGAAGCTACGTCTTGGAGCCAGTTAACCATGACATGAATACCCCATGGGTCCGCTGCACCTGCGATCCTTCCAAAGGCCACAGTTACCCTTGAAATGCCCCTCAATCAGTCAACTCTTCACCTCTCATGAATGAACCCCAAAGAAGCCATCAAAGACTGACCGGGATCGTCATCCTCATCGCCATTATCGTCGCCGCCACAGCTTACCTATTTCCAAAATGGAAGACAGGATCTGAACGAGTGGAATGTATTGAAAATTTGTGTGAGATTCAAAGAGGAGCGATCGACTACGTCAATAAAAACGAAATTTACGACCTTCGCAACGTATCCTTGAACGACATCGAGAGCGCGGGATTCATACGCAAGGGGCTCAAGTGCCCTAGCGGTGGAGATTACGTTCTAAGACCCGATCTTGATCCAACTCGAGCTAGTGTTCGCTGCACCTGCGCAAAAAGCAAAGGTCATACGATAGACGACTGATTGGCTTGATCAACTCTTCTTAAATAAGAACACGGAGCCTAGAGAGCCTAAATCAACTGCCCTCCACAGACTACCCACACGTGCGAACCTGTAAGCTCGCGCCTCATCACTAATAACCAATAACCAATAACCAATAACCAATAACCACTCACTCCTCCCCCCGCTCCTCGCGCTCTAGCTCGATTCGGTCGGCCAAATTTCGGGCTTTCACGCGGTGCGAGCGTTTGGCCCACTTTTCGGCGGCCATCTGGCGGCGCTTTTTGCGTTTATTGAGGGTGGCGATCTCTTCGTCAAGACGAAGGAAGCTTTCGTATCGTTCGGGGTCGAGCTCATCGGCTTCGACGGCGGCCTGGATCGCACAGCCCTTATCCCCGCGGTGCTTGCAGTCGTGGAACTTGCATTCTTCGGCCAGATCAAAGACATCGCTGAAGCTCTCGCGCAGGGTCTTTTCATCGGTCCACATCTGAATCTCCCGCATCCCGGGATTGTCGACCAGCATGCCGCCGCCCTCCATCACGATCAGCTCGCGGGCCGTCGTGGTGTGGCGTCCTTTGCCAGTCGTTTCATTGGTCTCGCTTGTGAATTGATAGTCCTCACCCATCAGCTGATTGATCAAAGTCGACTTCCCGACACCAGAAGAACCGACCACCGTGACCGTCTGGCCTCTGACCAGAAACCTTTTCAGGACGTCCAGTCCCTCCTGTTCGATGGCGCTGGTGATGAAGATCTCCGCCTTTGGATTGAGTAACTGCAGCTCGTCCTTCGCCGCTTGATTCTGCTCATCGGAAAACAGATCGCTTTTATTGATAAGCACCACCGCCCTCGAACCACTGCGCTCGATCAGAGCAAAATAGCGCTCCATGCGGCGCGGGTTGTAGTCGGGCCCAGCATCGGTCACCACGACCACGACATCGACATTTGCGGCAATCACCTGCTCTTGGCTGCTCTTGCCCGGCTCCTTGCGTGAAAAACAGCTCTGACGCGGCAGGCGCGCGCGGATCATGTCGTCGGTATCTTCATCCTTCCCCTGCTCCACCGCAACCCAATCACCAACCGCCGGCAGCTCAGCATCGCAACTGGCATCGTGGTAGACTTTGCCGGACAGCAGCACCTCAAGCTCGTAGCCCTCTGCATTCAGGCCGCCGTAGGTAATCTTATTGTCACGAATGAGCCGCACGGGCTCCCAGCCAGGCTTGGCGATCCGGTCAAATTCGCGCTGAAATTCCTCATTCCAGCCGAGGTCCTGTAAGTCGATTTCCATCTGCGCCGAGCATTAGCGAATTTTCGGCCAGAGCCAAGGAAAGTCCTCCGCAAGACTTGTCAGTCAGGAAATTAGGCCTAGCTGTCCGATTTTCATGGAACAATTCTCAAAATCCGTCTCATCTTTCCCGCATAATGAAAGCGCTAGTCAAAAAGGAAGCCAAAGAAGGACTCTGGTTGGAGGACGTTCCCGAGCCAGAAGTTGGCCCCAATGATGTTTTGATCAAAGTCCGCAAGACCTCGATTTGCGGCACCGACCTGCACATCTGGAAATGGGATGCCTGGGCCCAGCGCACGATTCCCGTTCCGATGACTGTCGGTCACGAATTTGTCGGCGTCGTCGAATCGGTTGGCAGCGCGGTCACTGACATTGAAGCTGGTGAGCTAGTCTCTGGCGAAGGCCACATCGTCTGCGGTCGCTGCCGCAATTGCCAAGCCGGCCGTCGCCACTTGTGCCCGAATACCCTTGGGGTAGGCGTCAACCGCACCGGCGCTTTCGCAGAGAAACTCTCCATCCCCGCCCAGAACGTCTACAAGGTTGATCCCAGCATCCCTGAAGAAGTCATTTCTTGTTTCGACCCCCTCGGCAATGCCGTCCACACCGCACTTTCCCAAGACCTCATCGCCGAGGATGTGCTCATTACCGGAGCCGGCCCGATTGGCTGCATGGCTGCCGCCATCGCCAAATTCGCGGGCGCCAAGAACGTCGTCGTCACCGATGTGAATCCTTACCGCTTGGATCTAGCCAAAAAACTCGGTGCCACTCGCACCGTCAATGTCGCCGAAGAAACGCTGGAGGACGTCAAAAAACAGCTCGGCATGACCGAGGGCTTCGATGTCGGCCTGGAAATGTCCGGCCATCCCTCCGGCCTCAATGACATGCTCGAGCATTCCTGCAACGGCGCCAAGATCTCACTACTCGGCATTTTTCCGGAAAAAGTGGCAATTGATTGGGATAAGGTGATCTTTAAGGGACTCGTCCTCAAAGGGATCTATGGACGCGAAATGTTCGAGACCTGGTATAAGATGTCCTCCATGATCAAGGCCGGACTCGATATCCAGGGGGTGATCACTCACCGCTTCCACTACACCGACTTCGCCAAAGGTTTCGAAACCATGCTCAGCGGCAAGTCCGGAAAGATCGTCCTAGACTGGGACTGATCACAGGTCATCTAGCTGCCCAGGTGACTGTCCCCTCACTAGCCTAGGTCGTATTCCTTGCGCTTTCGATAGAGGGTGCTGGGATTGACTCCTAAGGTCATGGCCGCCTCCTCGACGCTTGAGCAGGCTTTCATCACCCGCTCGATGTGGTCTCGCTCAACTTGCTCCAGAGTCCAGGTATCCGGGTAGCCCCAGCCCTCCATTGAAAATTCATCGGGATCCTTCAGTCCCAGGTCTCCAGGTTTCAGCTCTTCGCCCTCACAGAGGATCACCGCCCGCTCAATCACATTGCGCAGCTCCCGCAGGTTGCCCGGCCAATCGTAGGCGCGGATTGCTGCCATCCCAGAAGGGCTCAGCCCCGTGAGCTTCCGCCCCATTTTCTGGGCAAAGAACTGAACGTAGCTCTCAGATAGAGGAACCAGATCATTCTTGCGCTCACGCAAGGCGGGCATTTCCAAAGTAATCACATTCAAGCGATAGAAAAGGTCCTCGCGGAAATTCCCTTGGTTGACCTCTTCTTGCAGGTCTCGATTCGTCGCAGAGACCAAGCGGATATCCGCATGCTGGGTCTCAGTATCGCCGACACGTTCATAGGCCCGATCTTGGAGGAGCCGTAGCAACTTTGGCTGGAGCTCCAAAGGAAGTTCGCCAATTTCATCCAAGAATAAGGTCCCGCCATCTGCCTCTGCGACCTTGCCACGCTTGTCCGAAACCGCTCCAGTGAAGGCCCCTTTTCGATGACCGAAGAGCTCGCTCTCCAGTAGCTCCTTGGACAAACTCGGGCAGTGAACCGTCACCATCGGTTCATTAGATCGCTGACTGCCCTGGTGCAGCGCTCGCGACAGCACCGATTTACCCGTCCCGCTCTCGCCAAGAATCAAGACCGTAGCATCCGTCGGCGCGACCCGCCCCGCCATCTCAAAGACCTGCATCACATTCTCATCTTCACTCTCAAACTGTAAGGGAACCTGGCTGCGCTGCTGGGAATACTCGAGATCCGACTGCTTGCGCTTGCTCCGCCCGTCACGATCCGCCTTGGCCAGAACTCGCGGCAAGCGCCCGGGCTTCAGAGGCAAACTCAGAAATTCATCAAATCCAGTATGCATGGCTTCGACCGCATCAGGGATCGATGCATCGAGAGCAAATGCTACAAAAGTCGCGAAGGGGGCTTTCAAAACTAGCTCGCCCATCTCTTCAACCTCTCTCCCTTCAAAGGTCTCGAGGTCAATAAAAACGGCATCCCAGCGAGAGCGACTCAAAGCCTCAGCGCAAGAGTCGACGTCAGGGACCTCAACGAGACCACTCGATAGATGGCTTTTCAATTCGGGGCGTATTTCAGCGATTGCCGGGCTTTCCGCCCCTACTAGTAAAATTCTCATCGTAATCTGAGCGGCATCCGCTGTGTCTGATTGCAGGCTACGCCAAGTTTTGCATTTTGCACGAACTAACGCTTCAGGCTCTTGCAAAATGCACGATTGATGGATCAGCGCTCTATGATCACTCCACCTCAGAATTAATCTAAGAAAATATTAACCCTCTCATTATTAGCGACTTGAATAAACGAAAGGGCAACTCTGAGCAAAAGTTGGCACACCCCCTGCATAGTGAGGATCTGTAATGACGAACCAAGAGCGCGAACACATCATTGATATGCTGCAATCAGCCTATTCGATGGAAATCGAGAGCGCTGAGAACTTTCTCGCAGCCTCAGCCAACCTCTCCTCTACAGACGAGATGGAGATGGTGGAGTGGCTTGCCAACCATGTTGACAAAAAAATGGAACATGCCCGAGCGATTGCGGGGCTGATCCATCAGCGAGGAGGGACCGTTCAGGGTAGCATGCAGCTTCGTAAGAATCAGAAGGGCCTGCAACCTGTCTCTGGGGGAATTGAATTTCCCAAGGTTCTAAACGGCGTGATCGAGGCCAAAGATGCCGCTATCGCCCATTACAAACTGCTCGGTGAAGTCGCAAAAGACTCAGATGACGAAGCCAAGCAGATCGCCAAGACCATACTCAGTGACGAACTGAAGGATAGGGACAGACTTTCCCAATTCATCGATCCCACAGCATCTCCACGCCGGGAACGAAGGTCGTCATCATTAAACGAACTGCCGCGAGATCGAAAATACTAGTCCAGCCCACGGTCTCGCAGAACAACACCCAACCCAAAAATACTATGCCTATCCATTGCATCTCAAATATTAAGCAACGAAACAGCCTGATTAAATTTGCTGGTATCACGACGGCTCTTTGCCTGGCGATGATCAGCTGTGAGAATCAATCGCCGACTGAAGAAGCCATCGAAGACACTGGCGACGCCATTGAAGACGTCACTGATGGTCCCGACAGCAAACTAGAGAACGTCGGAGAAGACCTCAAAGACGCTGCGGAAGAAGCAACAGAATAAGCTTTTCCCGCTCCCGCAATCAACTTGCGTTGCGATCGACTGAAGCCTCGCTAGTTTAATTGCGACACGACCGCCCTCACTCCCGAGGGCGGTCCTTATTACCCCAGTAGACTGAACCAGACATATGCTAGACCAGATTTATAACCTCTTATTAAACTCTCTCACCTCGATCGGCAAAGAGGTCATTACTCGAATCCCTCACATTTCGGGTGCCATTGTCGTCCTCATCATCGCCTATTTCGGTGCCAAATTCGGCAGCCGAATAACTGGAAACGTGATGCAGAAATGGGACAAGCGCCCCTCCATGATCGATCTCATGCAGCGTCTGGTCCGCCTGGCCATTTGGGGCCTCGCCATCACGATTGCCGCGATGATGGTTTTCCCTGGTTTGACCCCCTCCAAGGCTCTCGGAGCCGCTGGTCTTGCCTCAGTTGCGATCGGTCTCGCCTTTAAAGACATCTTTCAGAACTTTTTCGCAGGCATCATTCTACTTTGGAAATTCCCCTTTGAAACTGGCGACACGATTGAGTGTAACGACATCGTCGGCCGCGTCGAAGACGTGCAATTGCGCATGACCAGTATCCGCAAGCCATCTGGTGAACTAGTCATCCTACCGAACTCGGAGCTAATCACAAATGCGGTCGAAGTTATTACCGACCAAGCCGAGCGCCGCATCGAAGTCATGACAGGCGTCGCCTACGGGGAGGACGTCACCAACGCCGTCGAGGTCATCCAGAAGGCCATGAATAGCATTGAACTGATCAATCATGACAAGGACGTCCTGGTTCTCCCGACCGCCTTCGGAGCAAGCAGCATCGATATTTCCCTACTCTTCTGGACTGGCTCCAAACTGATGGACGAGCGCAAAGCAAAGGCTGAGGTAGTGACCAAAGTGAAAGCCGCTCTGGATGAAGCCGGAATCGAAATTCCATTCCCATACCGAACGCTTACTTTTGACGAACCCCTTCAACTCCACCTTTCCGAAAAGGATAAGGAGCAGCTTGAAGAATAGAATGCCTAGACAGCAACACACACCAGCGCCCCAGCCATTTCATGGTCGGGGCGTTTCTGTTATTTGGAGGGACGAATTTCGATCAGCTCACAGCACTGTCCATCAATCTGACAGGCTAGCTCGAAGCTACCAAGGCTCAGCCGATAAATTCGCTCCCCTTTCTGAAAGGCTGGACGGGGATCCAAGCTGAGCGATTCTTCAATCATCGCTCGGTCACTTTCGCTCAACTGCTCCCATCCGAGCGCGCAACTGGCATTGACCGAGAAGCTTAGCCGCTGATCCGGTGCAGTTGGCGCAAAGCCGCCCACTGCCTCATCAAGGGCGTCGGCATAGGGCAAGTAGGGCTTGATATCAAAGATCGGCGTCTGATCGACGATATCGACACCACTGACACAAATCCGTGGCCCGTCTGCGGCAGTTAGGTCGATCTTTTCAATCTTGACCACCGACAACCCCATCCCATTCGGACGGAACGGAGAACGCGTCGCAAAGACGCCTAGGCGCTGATTGCCTCCCAGCCGGGGTGGTCGCACGGTCGGCCGCCACCCCTGTTGCTCGGAAAGGTGGAATTTGAAGATCAACCAAAGGTGAGAGAACTCTTCCAGCCCCCTGATACTTTCAGCACTGCGAAATTCTGGCTCAAAAACGAGCTCGGCATGCACACTCGGCGCGAGACCAGGCTGGCGTGGAGTGCCGAATTTCTCGCGGTAGGGACTATGCAGACGAGCGATAACTTGATGCTCGTAGCGATCTAGCTCTGCTTCCATTTTTTCAACTCGGGGTGTCCAGAGTTCAGCGCCCGCAACTTAGCAACGGTGGCTGCGGCAGAGGCCTCCTTTCCCGTCGCCCTCGCGAGCTTCAAGCGCAGCACCAGTGCCTCTTCACTATCAAAAGTCGCCTCGTCCAGTCCCTCCAGATGAGACCAAGCTTCCTGGAAATCGCCTAGCTCAAAGGCCCCTTCCGCCAAATTGAGCGCAGTGATGCTCACTTTCGGCTCCGGCTTTTCGCGATAGACGACTTTTCGGGCTCCTTCCGGCAGGCCCGCCTGATCCGGTTCCGCCACCTCTTCTAGGTAGACAAATTCGTCGCCCTGACGCTTGAGCCGTATCGTATTGATCAGGACCACGATGATCAGCCCCATGACGATCAGGGAGGATTCCAGCATGATCGGGGTTGAAAAGACGCCGACGATCATCCGAAACATCTCACCGATAAAGCCGTCTTCAAAGGCCAAGCGCCAAGAGCCGGCGATCACACCAGCCACCGCAAGGACGCCCAACATGCCAATCGTAAATTGAAATTTACGAGAAGGCTCGGACGAGGCGGGTTTCATGTTCTTAAGATAAACGGCTTAGCTCGACATTCAAGCGGCCAACTCTGTCACAGCGAGGGCCGACCACACTCCGACCTCAGCCCATCAAGTCTTCAGCGGTCACCGAGCGCTGTTCACGGGAGCCAAGCTCAAGCGCTTGATCGCTGACCCGTGAAGGATCCGCATCGAAACGGTAGCCGTGGCAGTTGGGACAGGTCACAGAGGCCTCGACCACGATGGAATCACAGCCTTCGCAGACCATGTAGCCGCTGGGGTTCTGTGCGATTTCCCAGGCTTTGCGGGTGCGTTCGTTGGATGGTGGTTTGCTTGCCATAACACAAAAACGCGGACAAGGTTTTCACCTAGTCCGCGGAATTAGAAAAGTAATGCTGCGGACCGCTTAGGAAGCGACTGCTGCTTTTTTCAGAGCGGCGTTAGCCTTGCTCTTAAGGTTAGCTGCCTTGTTGCGGTGAATGATGCCCTTCTTAGCTGCACGGTCGACAGCAGAAGTGAACTTCTTGGAGCTTTCTGAGGCAGCGTCGAGCTCGCCGGCTTCGATTTGAGCGTGAAGGTCCTTGCGGACTGACTTCATGCGGTTGGTCAGAACGCGGTTTGCCGCGGTGCGGGTCTTGATTTGACGAGCGCGTTTTGCTGCTGAGCGGGAATTAGCCATGAGATTGGAAAGGTTCGAAAGGTTTTCGTTGAACGGGCGGCAACCCTAGAAGTCGTCGCCCACTTGTCAAGCCGACAATCACCCGTTTTTTAAAAAATCGGCGATTAAGGCTAAATTTTACGCTCCAGGCCGTATTCCGCCAGGCATGCGACCGGTAACACGACTGCTCTGGGGCGACTCTGCCGCGGCTGTTTCGCTTCCCTTCGCCGCAGGAGCCGTTCGTTTGGCCAGGCCGTTGCGCTGAGTCACGGCGGGGCCGACTTTAGGCCCGTCTTGCTTGGGCGGCTCCAAACGAGGAAGCCCACCGCGGCTGATGTAAACCTGAGAGCCGACGCCGACTCGGCGATAGAGATCGATCACGTCACGCGATGACATGCGAATGCAGCCGTAACTACAGGGCTTGCCGAGGTTGCGTTCTTCTGGAGTGCCGTGAATGTAGATGTAGCGCCTGAAGGTATTTCGGTTCCCTGAGTCTTGGCCATCGAGCCATAAAATGCGCGAGACAATGGGGTCGCGACCTGGAGCGTTGGGACGAAGGACTTCCCCGGTGCGGCGGCGGCTCTTGAAGACCGCTCCCGCTGGAGCTCCCGAGCCGATCTTGCGAGCGACACGCATTTTTCCGAGTGGCGTCTTTTTGCTGCCAGTATTAGAACCCAAGCCAAACTTCGAAGTAGAGATCGGATAGGTCTTCACCTTCACCCCGTCCTGGACAAGCATCATTCTCTGCTCTTTCACGCTCACATACATGTGCGAGCCGTTATCCATGTTCGGAGCACAATTGGTCAACAACAGTGCGCCAAAGGCGACAAAAACCATTGAAGCGAGGCGGAATCGACGACTGGAGATACTACGCATTTCTTAACTAACTATCTGAACCTTATTTATTTGGCGAGCCTTGTTTCCAAGGAGAAAGAGAAACGACCAATCGCACGATTGAGCCGTAACAGGTGTAGAAAAAGCCGAGAAAGGGTAGCAGCAAAACGGCGGACAGCAAATGACCTTCCACGATCCGCTCAATGATAACGAAGGAAAAGAAGCACCCGAAGGCCAGCTCAATGAGGGGAATGACGACGGATTTGATCGCCTTGTAGGAGCTCTTTTGCCACTGCGAATTGCTTGGGGCTGCCTTTTTCTCGATACCGTATTTCGGTGTGCGAACGAAGGCTGTCTCGTGATTAAAAAGGGCTTCCAGGACCGCTTTGGCATTGTTCACGGACATCCCGATCCCCAGAGCCAGAAGTAGGGGAAGGTAGAAAATCTCCTTATACCAAGAATCCGGACGGATCGCGCGCTGGGCGTAGAGGTAGAAAAGAATCACCGAGACCGAGGCAAAGAAGAACAAGGGTAGGTTGATCAAGAGCATGGTCGTATTTGAAAAACTCGGGCTGGACTGCGCAGGGTAGAGCAGGAAGCACAGCACGATCAGCAGGAGGTAGGCGAAATTCGCCGTCAGGTGGGCGGTGGCCTCCAGCTTACAGGCAAGCGGGGCATCCGAGCGCCAGATGTTCACGAGGATTTTCTTACAAACTTGGATCGAGCCCTTGGTCCAGCGGTGCTGCTGGTTCTTGAAACCGTCCATGTCCACTGGCAATTCAGCCGGGGTAACGACGTTGTCGAGGAAGATGAATCTCCACCCCTTGAGCTGAGCGCGGTAGCTGAGATCCATGTCCTCGGTAAGCGTATCGTGGTCCCAGCCGCCGGCATCAGTGATGCAGCACTTGCGCCAGATACCAGCCGTTCCGTTGAATGTGAAAAATCGGCCACTGCGGTTGCGCGCGGTCTGCTCGAGCTGCAGGTGACCGTCCAAGAACATAGCCTGCACCCGCGTGAGAAGGTTGAAGGTGCGGTTGATGTGGCCCCAGCGGGTCTGGATCATGCCGATGCCATCGTCAGTAAAGAAGTGGATCGTCTTGTTGAGAACGTCAGGCTCTGGAACAAAGTCAGCATCGAGAATGAAGAGATACTCACCCTTAGCGACTTTGGTCCCCTCTTCAAGCGCGCCAGCCTTGAAACCGGTGCGGTCGGTGCGGTGAAGGTAGACGGCATCGAAGCCACGCGCCTTGAGGCGCTCAACACCAGCTTGGCAAATTTTAACCGTATCGTCCGTGGAGTCATCGAGAACTTGAATCTCCAACTTGTCCTGCGGGTAGTCCATCGCCGCCACCGCGTCGAAGAGGCGGTCGACAACGTATTGCTCGTTGAAAATCGGAAGCTGCACCGTTACCAGCGGCAGGTCTTCGAATTTCTTCAAAGGCTCAGGCTTGTTGCGCGAGTGCTTGAGGTAGAGAAAAAGGATGGTCAGACGATGAAATCCATAGCCCGCCAAGCCGATGAGAACCAGCGTGTAGGCGACATACCAGAGTGAGATATAAGGAAGTGAGTCCATGGATTCTGTGGGTTTATTTCAAAAAGGGGAGTAAAGCAGCCTTGCGGCCTGACCCGCCATGCGTCATTCTATTCCTGTGGTCAAGCAGGAATCCAAGTCGCCAATGGGCCAAAAGAGCCTTATCAGAACAGTTAGGGAATGTTTAGTAAAATATTCCGCCTTGCTGATTCTTAGTCATTTAGGAATTTCCAACCTGAGGGCTGACCCGAAGATTCCGGAATCGCTACTCGATGATCAGCACGTCCGCGAGGAGGCCGGGGTCAACGAGTTCACCTCGCCCTCTATCGATAAGATCTTTAAGGATCTCGCCACTTTGGCACCGCTTCCGCCTGCCGCCCTGGACCGTGGCGAGCCTGCCAAGCCGCCTATCCAACAAGGTGCTCTCGCACTCGAACTTGGGCGCTTGATTGCCGATGGATTTCTCATGGTTCAGTCCGGCCAGACCGAAAAAGTCGAGGATCTCGCCCGACAGCTCAACCGCTACGCCCGCGCTCTCGGCATCGGGGATCGGGTCAATCGCCACGCCGCTAGCTTGCTCGATCACGCCAAGAATAAGCGACTGGATGACTTGCGCGACGAATTAAAGAAGACCCAGGAGGACGTCGAGCGCGAGCTGGTTCTGCTGCGAGATCCGGGCCTTGCCAGCTTGATTGGCCTCGGCGGCTGGCTCAGAGCCTACGATGCTGCGACGATTGCCCTAGAAGCTCGATACACCCCTGAGCGCATCCAACTGCTGCTCCGCCCCGAAGTGCCGGATTACTTCATCGCCATGATGGAGGCCCTGCCACCCCGCGAACAACAGCAGAAGACGAATATTGCGCTCAAAGCCGAATTGCAAAATCTTTACAAGACCTTGGAGGCTCAAAAAGGCCAAGAGCCCACGCCCGAGCTCGTCGGCAAACTGCGGGCGCACGCTAAGATCCTAACAGCGATCCAGTAAATTCGTTCAGCCCCAGCAAATGCCACCTCGCAAACTTTATGTCCCACGATAAAGAGAAAATCGCCGTCTTCGGGCAAGGCATCATCGGCAGCCGCTGCGCCGCCCGTCTGTCCGAAGCAGACTATGATGTCATCACTTGGAATCGCACGCCCAAGCCCGATACCATTCACCCCGCCGCCACCCCCGCAGAAGCTGCTGAGGACGCGGGTGTTTTACTATTTTACCTCAAGGATGGCATTGCCCTGCGCGAGGTCGTCGAGGTAATGCGCGCTCAGTTGCGCCCCGATCACGTATTGATCAACCACTCCACTGTCGATCTCGATACCACCCATTGGCTGGCGAAGCTCTGCGAAGAAGTCGGCTGTGGGTTTCTCGACTCCCCCTTTACCGGCAGCAAAGTCGCAGCTGATCAAGGGCAGCTCGTCTACTACGTCGGCGGCGATCCGGTCCTCATCGAGCGCATGAGCACCATCATGGAGGTGACGTCGAAAGAGGTTCACCACTTTGGCAAAGTCGGCGATGCCACGATCATCAAGATCGTCACGAATTTGATCTCAGCCGCCACGGTTCAAGCGCTGGCGGAAGCTCAGGCCATCACCACCCGGCTCGGTCTCCCCGCCTCCCTGTTGACAGAAGCCGTGGCCTCGAATGCCTGCGGCTCCCCCCTCGCCGCCATGAAGCTCAAGTCCATGGCCGAAGGTGACTTTGAAACTCACTTCAGCCTCGAAAACATGCGCAAGGACAGTGAGCTAGCCAAGCAGCTTGCCTCACTAAGCAAAACTCGCACCCCAGCCACCGACACCACCTACGAGTGCCTTGAGCGCCTCTGCCAAGCCGGCCACGGCGACCTCGACTATGGCGCTCTCGCCAAGGCATTCGACCGCTGACCTACAATATCATGCGACTAATCGACCTCAGCGACCGCTGCCTCTTCCACCTCAGCGGCCCCGATGCCGAGAGCTACCTCAACGGCCAGGTGACCCAGGATGTCAGGAATTTCAATCCCTCCGATCCCGCTCGCTGGGCCTGCGTTTGCACCGCTAAAGGGAAAATGCAGGGCATCGTCCTGATTCACCGCGCGAAGGACGGCTTCCTCCTCGACGCACCAGCTGAACTGCGCGACTCGCTCTTTGCCCGGCTCGACCGCTACCTCATTGCTGACGATGCCGAGTTGATCGACATCACTGGCGAAAAGCTCCTCCTCCACAGCGATGAGAAAATTCAAGCTGACTCGATTCGCTCAAATCGTTTCGGCTTCGACGGCTACGACACTTGGCTCTCCCCCAATGAATTTTCAGCTCAAACGGCTGATGGTCCCCTACTGACTGAGGAGGAGCTCGAAGCGGAAAGAATCTCCGCCGGAGTCCCCCGCTGGGGAGCCGAGCTGACCGAAGACACGCTCCCTCCAGAGGCCAAGCTCGAAGCGCGAGCCATTTCCTACCACAAGGGCTGCTACGTCGGCCAAGAAACCATTTCCAGGATCAAGAGCGTCGGACGCGTGAATCGCCTGCTGACCCAGTTCACTGCGGGCTCGTCTGTCGAGCCCGGCGTTTCCATCTACCTCCCTGTCCAAGACGGTAAGCCAGTTGGTGAAATTACTTCCGTCGCCGAGGCCGATGGCCAGTTCATCGCCCTCGGTTATCTCAGCCGCAAGGCAGCCGATGCGACAGACTTCGTGACCACCTCTGGATCTAATTCGGCCACAATCGAACTCAAAGTGCAGAGATAAGCATGCCTTTCAGTGAAATTGGAATGCCCCCTGCTTTGGCTGAGATGATGATTCCACTCTCCACACCTGGGCTCCTTTTTCCAGCCGTCAGCCTGCTATTCCTCAGCTACACCAATCGATTCCTCGCCCTATCGGGTCTGGTTCGCTCCCTGTATGGCCAATGGGAAGAGCGCGGCAGCGAAGACAAGATTCTCATGGCTCAAATTCGCAACCTGAGCCGCCGGCTTACCCTGATCCGCCTGATGCAGGTCAGTGGCGCTTTCAGCTTGCTCTTCGCAGTCGCCTCCATGGTCGCCATTCTTTTTAAGTCTGATATCGGCGGACTAACCCTATTCGTCGCGTCACTCGCCGCCATGGGAATCTCCCTTGTGACTCTTATCTGGGAATGCTTCGTCAGCGGAGGTGCGCTGCGCATTATGCTCGATAGCACTGATCGCCGAATTTAGAATCCACCCAAGCATGAGCCAGGATCTGACAAACCATCGCCCCCATCAGTTCACCCCTTCCAACTGGTGGCCCTTGGATACCGATTCTTGGGAGACGCTCAAAATCGCCGGCGAGCCCATCGAATTTCACTTCAATAAGCCGGACGCCGAAAATTCCCAAAGCCCCACCTACCCCTGGCAACTCCTCGCTCTCAACGAGCAAAAAGTCAGCTCACTCACCGAGAACCAAATTGAGGGATCACTCAGCCCCGCCGCCCACCTCGACGGAGTCCTTCACCTCGGAGAAAATTCCAAGATCCTCCCTGGCGTAGTCATCGAAGGCAATGTCGTCATTGGCAAGAACTGCAAGATCGGCCCGAATTGTTTCCTACGCGGCAACAACAGCATCGGCGATGGCGTGGTCATTGGCCAAGCCGTAGAACTGAAAAACTGCATCATCGGAGACGGGACCTTCATCTGCCACCTCAGCTACCTCGGTGACAGTGTTGTCGGCTCCCAAGTCAATCTCGGAGCTGGCACCATCGTTTCGAATTTCCGCCACGACGCCACCCATCATCGAACCCTCGTCGACGGCGAGCTAGTCGACACTGGCCTACAAAAATTCGGCACCATCATCGGCAATGGAGCCCACACTGGCATCAATACCAGCATCTATCCCGGTCGCAAACTAGGCCCGGGGACCACCACTCGCCCAGCGGAAGTCGT
>CAXIBU010000055.1:0-14766 GCA_964021555.1 uncultured Verrucomicrobiales bacterium
CCATATCAGCCGATGGCAAGCTGTCACCGAGCCGCGAGGTCGCGGGAGCCTTCACGGGAGATGAGGATAGCCAGCGCTTCCACGAACTGCGCATCGATTGCGATGCCCTGCTCGTCGGGCGAGGCACCCTCGAGGCCGATCAAATGACCATGCTCGTTGGCAATCGAGAGCCGCAGGATCAGCCCCTGCGCTGCGTCATTTCAAGAAGCGGCAAATTCGACTTTGACCACAAGCTCTTCCAGACCCCAGGCGGCCCCATCCACCTGATTGTCACCGGAGACGATCTCCCCAGTCATTTAACCAAAGAGCTCCCCAACCACGCCACTCTCCATCACTGCCCCCTCGCCGAATTCCTAGACTGGCTGCAACAGCAAGGCGTCTCAAAACTTCACTGCGAAGGCGGCGGCGGCGTCATTCACGAGCTCGCAAGCCTCGAGAGGATCGACGAATTTAACCTCACCCTTGCCGCCCACCACCTCTTCGGCGGCTGGCAGGCCCCCACCCCTACCGGCGATTCCACTAGCCCTTACCTGCCAAAGTCCCTGCAATTCTCCCTAGCCCGCCACCAGACCACCCCCAACGGCGAGCTCATCGCCACCTACGTCGCCCATTAGCAGACAAAACAGTTAACAAATAAGTCTGCGTCAATCTGTGGTTTGAAGACCTTATACCATTGAGTAAATCAAAAGAGACAAATCGCCGGAGCAATTCTTTGATTCAGCAAGGCGCAAGGAGGGAGTGGTGCGGGCACCTCGACCGACGCGCAACGCAGTTGGATCAAAGAAGTGCCCGGCCCCATCAGATCGCGAAGCGCAATTCGAATAACACGACATAATACCAATGAGGAAAAATAACTGGTAGAATAGTCGAGGCGAAAATCGATGAGTTCAAGGCGGAGAGAGAGCGTGGTGCGGGCACCACAACCGAGCGAGAACGCAGAAATCATCGATTTTCGCCCGATACGGCTCCTGCGAAGCGACTTCAATCCTACTCATGTGTTTCGAGCCCAAATCACCCTCCATTCTAC
Organism: uncultured Verrucomicrobiales bacterium; assembly: GCA_964021555.1. Taxonomy (GTDB): domain Bacteria; phylum Verrucomicrobiota; class Verrucomicrobiia; order Verrucomicrobiales; family Akkermansiaceae; genus CAXIBU01. The sequence continues at coordinate 1,028 of CAXIBU010000055.1, forward strand.
CAGTTATTTTTTTGAGTTGGTATAAGACCCCCAAAAACCTCGATTTGTCTCTTTTGAATTGGGAGATGGTATTATCACTCCTCGCCACGAAGATCCTCAATCGCTGCCCGCATTCTCTCAAAACGAAATTCGAAGCCCTCTCGCAGCAGCCGCGCCGGAACCACTCGCCTGCTTTTGACTATCAGCTCAGTCTCCGTGCGCATCATCCAGGCCCCAATTTCTAGCATCCAGCGATAAGCCGGTAGTCCAATGGATTTCCCCAGGACCTCACGCAGCAATCGCATCATCTCCTGATTCGTCACCGGCTCGGGAGCGCTCAGATTGTAAACACCCCTAGCCGTCTCATTCTCAATCAACCACTCGATTGATCGGCAGAAGTCGAGCGCGTGCATCCAGGAAACCCACTGCCTCCCCTCACCCATCGTCCCGCCCAGCCCGAAGCGAGTCAGCCTTGCCAGCGTGTGATAAACCCCACCTGGCTCTTCCCCAAAGACCATAGCCGCTCGTAAGATTACCGGACGCACCTGACTGAGGCCATTCGCCTCAATCGCTCGCTCAAAGGCAGCCTCCCAAGCCTCCGCAATTTTGATCGAAAATTCATCTTTCGCCTCAGGTGTCGCCCCACGCAATCCAGTGAATTCATCATTCGCTGCATCATAACGATGCCGGTAAATGGTCGCCGTGCTCGAATTCATCCACACCGCAGGTGCCTTCGCACAGTTCGCAAGAGCGAGACCCAGCACCTCGGTAGACTCCACCCGCGAGTCCATCATCGCTCGACGATTTTCGGGCGTATAACGACAGTTCACCGAGCGCCCAGCCAAGTTGATCAAGACATCCGCACCATCCAGCTCAGCGGCCCACGCGCCCAGAGTCCGACCATCCCAGATCGCTTGCCGAAAGCCCAAACTCGCATCCGGCCTCCGCGTCAGAACCAAGATACCCCAACCCTTCTCCTCAAAATACTTCGCCAAAGTCCTCCCCAAAAACCCAGAACCACCAGCAATAACCAAACTTCTCCTCATACCTCTTCTATGTCGCAATGACCGACTACCCACAAGTTGATTTTCTGAATTTATTGAAAGCATTGAATACCACCCCCTCAACTCCCCGCTCCGAACTACACTCCCTCCCTTATCGCTCGCAGTTCGCCGACTAAACCCTTCAAAAATGGGCGTCAATCTGCGTAATCTTTGATTCCAACTCCCCACAATCCCATGAGCCCCGCCAAATTGATTGTTTCTATCGAAAACCAAGAAGTCAGCCTCTTGGATTCCGACGGTGCCACTATCCAGACCTATCCCGTATCGACCTCAAAATTCGGCACTGGAACTGAAGAAGGCTCCTACCAAACGCCGCTGGGAAACTTCATCGTCTCCGAAAAACACGGCGAAAACGAGCCTATACTAACCATCTTCAAAGGACGCCAGGCCGTCGGCATCTACAGCCCCGAAGAACCCTCTGAAGGCGATCTCGTCCTCACCCGCATCCTCTGGCTCAGCGGCACCGACCCTCACAACACCAACACCAAACTGCGCTACATCTACTTCCACGGCACCAACCAAGAAGACCTCATCGGCACCCCCGCCTCCTTCGGCTGCATCCGCCTCCGCAACCAAGACATGCTAGACCTCTTCAACCAAACCCCCCAAGCCTGCCCCGTCCAAATCAACTTGTGAAACTTAAGGACACCTCGCAGAGACGCAAAGATCACTGGGCTTGATCACCAAAAACTCCCACCAATAACCAATCACCTGCAACGAAACCAATCACCTGCAAAAAAGCCCTTGATCCATCAGTATTTGTCAACTCTACTACTCTCGAAACAAGACTACGGCATATCAGAATCCGCTGATAACAATTTGGGCTAATAAGCACTGTTCCTTTAAGAATGAAAGTCAATTGGAGAGAAGTTGTCTCTAGGCATCATGAATGGGCCCATCGTGATGACGATTGTGTGCTACTGATGCCAGATCCCAGCGATGAGAAGAGGCTTGTCGATAAGCTTGGCTCCCTGGGGTTTCCTCGGGTAGAAGAGTTTGAGAGTTTTTATCGATCAGTGGACGGTTATGGATCTAAGTGGAATGTAGATGACGAAGATTCCTGGCTCTTTGTCCCCGTGGATCAACTTCCTACCGCTGTTAAGCATGGCAGAGACTGGTTCCTTAAAACTCACCCTGATATTGCAGAGCGGTTCTTTGCGTTCATAAATTGGGGCAATGGCGATTATTCTGGCTACCTTCTCGACGAAACAGGCGGTTGTGATGGAAGGATTTACACGTTTGAGCACGAGATGTTCGAATTTGATGAGAAGCAGGATTGGCGTGACTTTCTTGATTCTTACTACGATTCAATTCTTGATTTTCTCTCCATGAGTCTCGACGAAAGCTAATCGGGTAGGCAGTAGATTATAACTACCGCCCACACACACCACCGAAAATAGTGGAAAATCGTGAGAAAGATACGGCGGCGGAGCCTTTAGTGCATGGAGACAATCCCTATATCTCACGGTCAGAGGTAGCCTCGGACAAACAAAGTCTGATCTCGAACTACGAACATTGGTTAAGCTGAATTATTCAAAGAGCCTCCTCTCTTCTGAGTAGCCCACGCCCACCTTGGCTGCCCGTTTTTTTATTCTTAGCAATGTTCATGATCCCCCGACCATGAAATCGGGGTATTAATAGAAGCTCCACAGCTGACATTATCGAAGTTGCATTATGGCTCTTTGGTATCGCTTTCGTTAATGGGTTCGGACCCGAAATTCGAGAGTTTTTGGCATATCGTTAGATCAAGAATTATGGCTACTTCTGCAGAATTCGATCTTCCGCCAATGCCATGGGATAGGCAAATTGGAGTGCTTCCGTTGCTACTGACTTTGAGCCTAGCTTGACCTGATCGCCGGTGATCTCGAAGCTGATCTCGGGGTAGGTCGTTTCCAAATCGATTGGCCAAGTTCCCTTTTCATGGCGATGAGCTAACATTTTTAATCCGCAGACCTTTAGCTCAAGTTCAGCTACGACCCGCTTCCTGTTGGAGATCACCGATCGTAGGTAGCTAGTGGATTGGAGGATCTTTAGCTCGTCGAAATCTTCTCTCAATGGCTCAAGCCGTTCTGAGAGAGCTAATAGGCTCAGGGAATCCTGCTTCTGGTAGATCTCGGCCAACTCAATGAACAGGCGGCCTTTGAGCTTTCTCTGCAACTCAGGATCCACATAGATCTGCTGATAGACTTCCTCGACTTCAAGTGGTTCGATGGAAAACCCGCTATCCTCAAGTGCCTGCTCACCTGCGTGGATGTCTTCGGCTTTTTTACGATAATCGCTGGCCGACCAAATGCGGGCAAATCTCAGGTATTCGCCCAAGACTGCTCGGCAAATCCCTCGTTCAGCAGCTAGATCTGAATTCTTCACCACCTCTAACACAGTAACCGCCTGCCGCGGGTATTTTGAGGCCAGTCTGAAGAGTGCTTCTTCCGTTTCCAAACGATCAATTACCCAAACAGTGGCCTGCATGAGATCTTGCAGCAAGGGTAGACGACGATCACTGATCACGGTCAGATCCCGCAAAATCTCCAGGGCCGCTTCGTCCTTTCCGACTCGTATCAGCAGTTCAGCCTTGAGCTTAGCCACGCGCTTCAGTGCCCAAAAATCCGAGGGCATGAGGGGTGTGCCCTCATTCTTCTCATCCAATCCACTCATCCAAAAGTGATCACCTGCACCAATAGCTTGGTGCCACTCATCGGTAATCTCGAATTGTTGAGCCCAGAGCTCAAGTAAAAGCTCCCCACTCACTCGCTCGCCCTTACCTATCCTGGCAATCTCCTTGTCGATGAACCCGACCGGATCATTCACACCATCCCATAACAAATTCGCCCCTTCCTCAGGCTTGGTCGCCAGCAATCGACGCCACTTGGGGCGCTCGAAGGCCGACTTCCCTTCCGGCTCGGGCCACGAGGACTTGTCGTTAAATTCCACACCGAGCCCCTTCCAAACTGCCTGTGCGCGATCGTAATCGTCCTCAGCGCGCGCAACTAATCCGAGCCCTAAGACAAGTAAGATCACCGTCAGATACGTTTTCACTGCTCCAAACTGCGGCGTATTCTTCTGACGATCAAGCGTGACTTTTTGCGACATCACCGATTCTAGGGTCGAATCCCTCGTGGGCTTCCGCTATCTCACTGTCACATTAGCCATGAAACGATTTCTCTTTCTCGACTGCGATTCCACCTTGAGTGCCATTGAGGGCATTGATGAGCTCGCCCGGCTCAAGGGCCCAGAGGTCTTTGCCAAAGTCGAAGACCTTACCAACCAAGCAATGAATGGCGAGGTCCCGATCGGCGAGGTATTTGCGCGACGTCTCGACTTGATCCAGCCCAGTGCGGCTGATTGTCAGACCGTCGGGCAGCAATATATCGAGCACATGCCTGAGGGGCTCGAAGAAGCCCTTGCCGAGGCTCGCAAACTCGGCTGGACCCCAGTGATCATCTCAGGCGGCTTCGTCGACTGCATCCATCCCCTGGCCGAGCATCTGGGGATCGAATCCATCGAGGCGGTTCCACTCGAATTCGATCAAACAGGAGCCTACCAAGGCTACGACCTCGAAGCTCCAACCACGCGCAACGGCGGGAAACCTGAAATCATCGCTGACTACCTCAAGCGCCATCCAGAGAGTCTTTCGTGCATGGTCGGAGATGGCATCAGTGACATGGAATGTGAGGAAGTCGCCGACCGTTTCATCGCATGTTTCTGTTTTGTTGAGCGCGCTAAGCTGACCGAGGCGTCACCACTGCAAATTCGTCATTTCAAGGAGCTGAATTCGCTTTTACCCACCTAAACCGAACGACTTTGCCTCATTCGATCAAATTTGACCGACAAAGCGTTGAATTTCTCTTGATCGTCCGAACCTCTCACATTTTGCTGCCCCCCTGATGTCTCACCCTTTTACCCACGCCATTCGTCAATCGGTTGGCCAACGCGACCACCAAGAGGACTCCGCTGATCGATTTGTGATCGCTGGCCGTGCAGCACGCCCGGCCGAGCTCCTTACCGTGATCGCTGATGGCATGGGTGGTCACCAGGCAGGGGAAAAGGCGAGCTCCATGGCGGTGAAGCAGTTCATCAGTCACTTCAAGGGCTCTAAGAATTCAGAGATCAAAGATCGCCTCGCCAATTCAGTAGTCGCCTCAAATTCGGCGCTCTCCGACGAGATCGTCAAAGCTCCTGAAACCTACGGCGGGATGGGCACGACGTTACTGGCCTATGCCACCGATGGCAATGACCTCGCGTGGGTAAGTGTCGGGGATTCGCCATTACTTCTATTCCGTGACGGCGTCCTATCCCAGCTCAACGAAGATCATTCGATGGCTCCGGTCATTGAGGAATTTATTGAATCCGGCGCCCTCCCCGAAGAGGCTCGCTACACCCACCCGCACCGCAATTTGCTTCGTTCTGCCATCTCAGGCGGCGAAATTGCGGCCGTCGATATTCGTGAAGAAGTCGACTTCCTACAGCCGGGCGACGTTCTCATTGGCTGCTCCGATGGCCTGCTGACCTTGGACTTCGAAGTGATCGCTGAAGTCATCGACCAACTCGAATACGAAACGGCGGCAGAGATCTGCGAAGCCCTCATGGAAGCCGTGCGCCTTGCCAATCATCCCTATCAGGACAACACGACTGTTGCAGTGATTCTGCCAAAAGTGTAAGTTCCTTTCTGCTCCCGCATGAAAGCTGAACTACTCCGTCAAGCCATTCGCCATCTCGAGGTCGAGCGAGATCACCTCGCCAGTGCCGCCCTGGAGACTAAAGCCGGAGCGACCGATGGAGAGAGCCGTTCGGAGTCGAAATACGACACTCGTGGACTGGAGGCAGGCTACCTCGCTCAAGGACAGGCTCAACAAGCGAACCTCTTGGAAGAGCAAATTGCTTATCTCAATCAGCTTGAGCTGCCCGAAGAATCTGATTCCCCGCTAATCACGCGCGGCTCCATCGTGGTGCTTGGTGGTGACGATGGAGAAGAGGAGAATTTCTTCATCTTGCCTTACGGAGGAGGCAGCGAACTCGATTGGCAAGGCCAGATCTGCACCGTTCTTAGCGCCGAGGCCCCACTCGCCGTGCAACTTCTAGGACGCGGCCCCGGTGAGAGCCTCTCTGACGGCCGCTTCATCTCAGAAGTCTACTGAGCTGAGCGTGGCTCGGGCGTCTCGCACCGTAGCCTAGTTGGAATTCCAGACGGGCAAGTGACCTTGAAAACCAAAAAGACCCTGTCTGCACTGAGGCAAACAGGGTCTTTTGAAAAGTAATCGAGCGATTAGCGAGAGTAGTATTCAACCACCAGCTGCTCGTTGACCATTGGGTCGATCTCGTCGCGATTAGGGACGCGGGTCACAGTGCCTTTCATGGCATCGCGATCAAGTGTCAGCCAATCGAGAACTGGAACTGACTGGGTCAGGTCAAGCATGCGAAGAGCAAGCTGCTGGGAAGAAGCACCTTCAGCGACGCTAATGGTGTCACCTGGCTTACATGCGTAGGAGGCGATGTCGACTTTCTTGCCGTTAACCAAGATGTGACCGTGGTTGACGAACTGACGCGCAGCGGCACGTGTGTTGCCAAGACCCAAGCGGTAGCAAACGTTGTCGAGGCGAAGCTCAAGCAGTTGAAGAAGGATTTGACCGGTGATCCCACGGCGGCGAGTTGCCTCGGCGTAGTAAGCACGGAATTGCTTCTCCATGATGCCGTATTGGAATCGGAGCTTTTGCTTCTCACCAAGCATGGTTGCGTAGTCGGACTTCTTGCGACGTCCTGCACGCAGACCGTGTGGGCCCGGTGGGTAGTTGCGACGCTCAAGCGCCTTGGAAGATCCGAACAGCGGAGTGCTGAAACGGCGGGAGATTTTTTGACGGGGTCCGGTGTAACGAGCCATAATATGAAATTGCTAGAGTGCTGAAAAATGTCGGATTAAACGCGACGTGCTTTAGGTGGACGGCAGCCGTTGTGTGGGATCGGAGTGACATCCTTGATGGCGGTCACTTCGATGCCGAGACCTTGAACGGCACGGACAGCGGACTCGCGGCCTGAACCAGGTCCTTTGACGCGAACTTCAGCTTCTTTGAGCCCGTGGCTCATTGCTTGGCGGCAAGCGTCTTGTGAGACGACTTGAGCGGCGTATGCAGTGCTCTTACGTGAACCGCGGAAGCCCATCTTGCCTGATGAAGACCAGCCAAGTGCATTTCCGTTCTGATCAGTCACGCTGACGAGAGTGTTATTGAAGGAGGAAGAAACGTGGACGATGCCTTTGGAGACATTCTTCGAGCCCTTGGCCTTGATGACCTTCTTCTCGGTTTCCTCTTCGCCAGCAAGCTCAGCAAAGATGTCCTTCTTTTCTTCTTTCTTAGGAGCGGCCTCTTCAGCAGCTTTTTCAGAAGTTTCCTCAGCTGCAGGAGCTTCGGTAGCAGCTGCTTCAGCAGCAGGAGCTTCGGTCGTTTCGGTTGCAGCTACTTCCTCTTCGGCAGCTGGCTTAGGTGTTTCGTCAGTAGACATGATTAATGAAATTCAGAGTTAACTTACTTCTTGGCTCCGACGGTGCGGCGCTTGCCTTTACGGGTGCGAGCGTTAGTTGAAGTGCGCTGACCGCGAACAGGAAGTCCACGCTTGTGGCGGATGCCGCGGTAGCAGTTGATGGAAGTCAGACGCTTGAGTGCAGCTTGGCGCTCACGGCGAAGGTCACCTTCGATGATGACGCCGCCAGACTGAATCGCGTGAACGATCTTGGAAAGCTGGTCGTCAGTGAGTTCACCAGCGCGAAGATCAGGATCAATCCCTGCTTCTTCAAGGATAACTTTAGCGGTCGATGGGCCGACTCCATAGATGTAAGGGAGTGACGCTTCGATGCGCTTGTCGTTCGGGATTTCAGTGCCAAGGATACGGGCCATGATGACTATTCGTTAAATCGGATGTTGACCGCTCTTTGGTCGAGCGGCTTAGAAAAGTGGGTGGTTGGTTTATCAGCAATCTTTACTCTGGCAAGCGAGAAATGAATTTTTTTGACGCTTTTTTGGGAGTAGGCTGGTTCAAGACAAGCCTTTGGTTTTTCAGCAGAAAGGTCAGCTCCGCCTGAGCGAAGCTGACCTTGTCGAAAAAAACTAGCCTGACCAATGGTTCAGGAAGCGAACCTCGCTGATCTAAACCGAATTATTTAATCTTCAGATGGAGAGAGGTTCTTGGAAGTCCGTCTTCTTCACGCATGTGAAAGTCGAGACCTTCCAAGCCATCAAGTGTTCCGAGGAAGTCCTTGATCATCTGCTTATTCTCGTTGAAGTCGCCAACCTGAGCATCGGATGGAAAAATCTCCTCCGCATTTTCGTCTACGAGCGCCAACCACTCTTGAGCGTAAGCTCGCAGAACGTCGAAGTGAACCTCGACGACCGCCCCGGTCTTATCACTGTCAGCAGGCCCGGCCTTGTAACGGCCATTGAGCTCGTAAACGAAGCTCTTGGAGCTGCTAAGGAAGAAGACTTCATCACCTACCGTGAGGTTGAGAAGGAAATCATCAGTCTGGAATGGGAAAGGATAGAAATAAGAAACCAATCCATCTTTCTCAGAAGTGAGGAAGGACGGCATCGTGATACCGCTCTCAGTCTTTTTCAGGACCGACTTGGTAACATTCTCCAACTTCACCCAGGCATCGCTCAATTTGGAGCGGTCATCGACTTTCTGGACATAAGTCACACGAGGGAGCTTGCCTTTCTCGACGAGGACCGGCGGGATCATAGGAATACCACTTGGCACCTGCCCCTTCAGATCAACCACCACGGCACCTTCCGTGCCGAAACCTTCAGGAAGGTCACCACGGATGACATCAACCACTTGACCGATCTCATCGCCGAACTGTTCGTTGATCATACCAAACATGCCCTTGAACTCGTCGAGCTCAGGAATATCAATGTCCATTCCAGCAGCCTTATTGGCAAACAACCAAACGAGTTCACCGAAGCTATCGAGCATCGCGCTCTGCTTCTTGACCATCTCTTCGTCACCTTTCCAGTTAGCAAACAGGAACAGGTCCTGAGTCGCGCTGAGTGGAGCAAATTCGCGAGCTGATTCAGAATCAAGCGTGACGTAGTTCATTCCGCCGTAAGCCTCGAGGCGCACGCCTTCATCAAGCAGAGCGACCGCTCCAAAGTCAGAATATTTGATCTCAGAGCGGAAATCGGCTTCCTGCTTCAAAATATTATCCAAAATAAGGGTCAGCTCACGAGTATCACCGAAAGCAGGGATCCCTTTGAGACCGTCTTTCAAAGCATCCGAATAAGCCTGGTAACCTGAATAACCCTCGACCAGCTTGTCCTGAAGCTCCTTGGAAGCAAACATGACACCAATGACTGGCTTGGAGGTGTGCTGATCGACAAAGCGGAATGAGTCATTGGCAATCACCGAGTCTTCAGATTTTTCGACCAACTGGCAATCATCGACAGATGGCCCGACCATGATAACCAAGTGCTCACCCACCACCCCAGCAGCGACCACAAGGTCACGCTCGGAAATAAGTGCGATGGCTTTGGCTTTCTGTTCGCTTGAAAGTGGGACCTCTTCTCCCAACTCGGCCTCGACGAGCTCAGCGACCTTTTCACCATTCACTTGATAGCCTTCAAAATTCGCGCCTACCCGCTGGAACTCGACTTTAGTAACAACACCAGGAGGTGCGTCGTTCACGCCACCTTCGAGCTGGCTGAGGATCATGGGGAGTAGACCTTCGCTCGCTTCCTTACCGCCTTTAAGGGCGATAGTCACAGGAGGCATCTCGGCAGTGCTGAGTAGGCTGAGGTATTGATCCATGCGCTCTAGGACGAGATCTTCCATCTCAGGGCCATCTTCACCAGTCGCTCGGGCGACCTCTGTCAGGGCGTCACGCAGAGTGAGATAATTGGACTCACCACCAGCTTTAACCAAAAGATTGCCCTGGCTACCGGTGCCATCACCAAAGGCGAGAATCGCTTCTTCAGCAAACAGGCTGGCTACCATTTGGGCTTCTGGGCTTTCCTCAACCTCATCGAGGTCGATACCTTCCTCTTCACCACGAGCCTCAAGCCATTTACCTAGCTCGGATCCACGAAGTTGTTCGAGGAGCTCTTTGCCCCGGTAAAAGCCAACGATGCACTCGGTCTCTTTTGGAAGGTGCTGAGCAAAACCAAGGCTCTCAGCACGCTTGGCGATTGTCTCAGAAGAGGTGGGCAAAACGGCCTGCACCGCATCGGTGACAGGATTCCCTGTGCTGACGTCGCCTGAACCAGGCTGTTTATCATCACAGGATACGAACAAGGAGGCGGCCAGGAGTCCTGGAGCCGCGTATTTAAGGGCGGATTTCATCTGCAGGCAGCCTAACCATAAGCGGAGTCAAAGGCAATCGTGATTTTTGTGCGTTTGTCTGCCCATTTTCCAAAAATAGTTCAGCTTTCTTAAATTTTTACTTGGCGGGATAAAAATTTTATCAATACTGCGGAATCATGAAAATCCTGCTTCTCCTCACCTTCTCCCTTGTCGGTGGCATCTTGCCAGTCGCCCAGGCCGGCACCGAGGCTGACCGTCTCCGCTCGGTGATTGCCAAAAAAGATCACGAAATTCGTGAACTGCGCAAAGAAATAGACGGCCTCCACCGCCAGCTCGCCGAGGAGCAGCCCTACCGTTTGGCCTCCCAGCCCAAAGAAACAAAAGCACCGACTGCTCCGATAGCTAAGCCAGCACCTAATTCACCAGCGACCGGCAGCTACACCGTGAAGAGCGGCGATACCTTGTCCGGCATCGCACGCCGTCACGGCATCTCGGTCAAGCAGCTCAAATCAGAAAATCAGCTCAAATCGGACATGATCCGTCTCGGCCAGAAACTCAGAGTCCCTTCGGCCTCCGAGCAAAAGACTGCGATTTCGGAAAACACGCCAAAGGCGAAACCCGCTCCCCAAAAAGCAGCTCCTAGCCCAGCCGAGCCCAAGCCAGCAGCCATCGCGCAGACCTACAAAATCAAAGCAGGCGATTCTTTCTATTCGATCGCGCGCCGGGAAGGCGTCACCGTTGCAGAAATCCAGAAGGCCAATCCAAAGGTTCAGGCCTCACGCTTGCGCATCGGCCAGACCATTAAGCTTCCTGGTTCGGAGATCGCAGCTGCACCCGCTCAATCTCAGCCAGTTAGCCAGACCATCTTAGCCACCGACAAACCAGAGCTGACCTCTCCCCTACCAAGCGAAACCCCAAAGACCGCTCCAGTGCCGAAACAGAAGCGTGTTTCCGAGGTCGAACTGACCAAAGAAATGACCTTCCAGGCCTTCGCCAAGGAGCAGGGCATGAGCATGGCCCGCTTGAACGAACTCAATGGCCACAAACTCGGTGCCGACGAATGGCTCGCTGTAGGCTCATTATTCTACGTTGAGAAGTGAACTCGCTTCGTTAAGCAATTTTCCAAGCGAAGTCCTTCACCGGGCTTCGCTTTTTTTGTTCCATCAAACAAAGCGACTTGGTGGCACTAGCTTTTTGATCCAATTTAGCCCAAGAAATCGTCGTCCTCCACGTTCTCACTCTGATGCGCGCTACTTCACCTCTCATCTACTTGGTCGCACTGGCTCTCCCCTCAAGCGTGCTGGCTGACTCCTTTGATGACGACTTGGCATTGATCGGCAAAGGTGACCTGATCGAGCGACTGGCCGCGGAAAAGCGCATCCTTGAACGTGGCCCCGAGGCCATCCCCCGTCTCAAGCGCATGGCGGAGACCTCGGAGGATCCAGAGCTTCAACGGGCAAGCTCGGAACTGATTGACCGGATCCAGTGGCAAGGGATCGCCCCGGAAACCGTGAGAAAGGCCAAAGCCTTCTTAAAAGCGCCGGGAGATGAAATCGCAGAAATCTTTGGGGCGCTCTGTCGCGAGCCGGGGGGGCTCGAGCTTGCGCTGCTACTGCTTGATCGAATGGAGCACGAGGGCCAGCCCGAAGAAGTCGTCGCCGAAATGTGCCGCACCTTTCTAAAAAACTTCATCAGCAGCGAATGGACCGACGATCTCGATGCCTACCTCGCGCTATCGCCACTGGTGAAGGCGAGTTTACTCAAGGGCCTGCTTAGCGAGCACCCGACTGAATTCGAGTTGGCCTCCGAATGGTGGTGTGCCGCCGAATTACCGCTCTCGACCCTCGATGATTGGGAACCATTGATCAAAACTCGCTCGGCATGGGTCATTGCCTGCCTGCAGCTGCATATCCTCGAAGGTAGAACCGGAAAGGCTCTGGATTTCGCTCGCCGCTGCTCCGCTATTTCTCATCTGCATACCGATGCTTGGGCCGACCTCCACTTGAAGATCGAAGGAGCAAAAGCTCCAGTTCCAAAGAACCTCACTTCCGAGCAATCCATCGCCCTATTGAGAGCCATGGGGCAGGCACCCGAAGCCCTGAAGCGGGCCAAGAAACTCGCAGCGGACCACCCATTAAGGGTCGCTCTGGAAGAATTGCATGGTGATCTGGCAGACTTCAACCGCCACGCCGAGCAGGCTCCTGAATTTTCGACACTCAAAGGCCCCTTTCACCAGCAGGTCTTGAAATTCCTAAAAGACGGGGCCAAAAATCCGAATCTCGAGTCATTCTGTAACTCTCAGCAAAGCGACTGGTTCACCGACCTCGAGCGTCTGGCCACTTTGGGCGACTACCAAGAAATCCTCAATCAAACCAAGGACTACCCCGACCGGCTCCCCTACTGGATCGAGGCCGCTGCGCTCTCGGGCAATCATGATGAAATCCTAGGGCAGCTAAAAGATCCTTCCAAGCTGACTGTCAGGTCGTGCATCGCGGGGGCCGATTACTTAAACTCTCAAAACAATCAACAAGCGGCCAAGGACCTCCTCACGCAAAAGGCTGCCGACCTTGATCCCATCGACCAGGTCGGACGACATCAGTTGGCCTCCGCCCTGATCAACATGGGCGCTCGGGAGCAGGCATTTCGAATTATCCCCGTCGCAAGCAAAGACAACTATCTCCGAGAATGCGCCGCGCTTTTTCCAGGTAAGGCAGACGAAGCCAGCTTCTGGGCCGCTCGATTGTCCTCAGTGAAACTCGAACAACTCTGGCAGCGAACTCACGAGCTCCTCGAAGGTCAGATCCCCGAGGAAAAAGCCAATGATTGGCTGGAAAAGGCCCACCGAGTAGATGAATTCGGACTTGAAGAGGTCCTCGCCTGCTTCGCTTTGGTCGAAAATCGCAAAGAAAAGTCCTTTCAAACCCAGCGCTGGGCCGAGACCTTGCTGCTATTAAAGATCCTCCAGACCAGCACCGAAACTGAAGGCGCGGTCGAGCGTCTGATAACCGAAACTCGCTACCGCTCCACGCTCGGAGAGCACGACCGAGCGATCCGCTGCATCGAGCAGGCCCTCATCATTTCATCCAGCTCACCCGAACTGCACCTCGAGCACAGCCTAGTTCTCGCATCCGCCGGCAAGATCGATGCCAGCCGAACCGCCGCCACGAAAGCAGGGCTACTGACTCTCGGCCGCCCCCAGGCCTATCTCGCCATGTCACGAGTTTTCGAAGCCCGAGGAATGCGAAAGGAGGCCACCCAGGCAATCCAAACGCTGCTCCGCTTCGGCAAAGTCGACAACGCTGCCAGTGCCCGCGCCATCAGGCTCCAGAGCTACCAACTGGCGGCCCAGACCAAATACGATCAGGCCCTCCAACTGCGCGCCCTAGAGCTCATCAAAGTCGCCTCCGGCCCCGCCAA
>CAXIBU010000056.1:0-14756 GCA_964021555.1 uncultured Verrucomicrobiales bacterium
GTAGCGCATTTGCGACTGTGCCTGCTTGGAAAAGTCGGCGAGCGTATTGAAATCGCTATCCGGCCAGATGTAGGCACCGGTCGAATACTTGCTCAGGTCGTTATTCTGTTGATTGTGGAAGGCAGTGAGCCAGGTGGCGCTGTGAGCGGTGGCGCGGGCTAGGAAGCCGAGCGAGCTGTTTGCTGAAGTGGAGCTGGCGGCATCCCAAGCCTGGTCGGCAATCAGGCCATCATCCAGCGTCTGCATACCGAAGGCGGTTGGGAGGGGCACGCCCGGGATGCGGTCAAAGACCTTGTTAACCAAGCCCTCTTCGTTGCTGCTACCGAGATACCAGTTGTCGTAGTTCTCCTGGGTCGAGTGATCGATGTAATCGGAGGCGACTTTCGGCAAATTCGGGCTGCCACGATCGAGCACGAACCAGGCATCACCGGTGCCATCACGATTGAGGTCGATCTGGTTATCGATGATCTGGTCAGGCGTCACCACTTGGATCCATGGGCGGGCCGCGATCCAGCGCAGATTGCGATCGTAGGCCGCTGCATTGGCGAAATCGGCAAATTCGTCCGCATTGTGGAGGATCGTTACGACCTGATCCTGGGTGCCACTGCGGGCCTTGCGCAGGTAGAGGTTGCGCAGTGGGTAGTTCAGGCCGGCATCCGCATTTTGGTAACGGTAGGTCGATGCCTGATCGTTGATCACAAAGCAATCGACACCGTTGAAGCGGTTGATGCGGTAACCATCGTCCGAGATTGCGGGACCGCGGCCGACCCATTTGAAGAGGTGGCGCATTTGATCGATGAAGGTGTGCGAGTAGCCCATCGCATCGACTTTGCCAAAGACATCATTATCGAGCACCCGTTCCGGGGCCCAGAATACGTTGAAGGATGGTTTGACCGAGTAGATCTCTTCAAGCGATTGGCGCGCGAGTGAGTTATTATTTTGGTTATAATCAACTGAGAAATACGAGGGCAAATGATCGGCATAAGTGGTGCCGAGCAGGCTGATGCGACCGGTCTGCATCTGGGCGGCGAGGCGGGCATTAAAGCTAGGGCCGTCGCGCCAGGGTTTGTTGGCCGCAGGGTCAGCCTTGGCCCATTGGATGGCTGAGGCAGTGGTGGGCGTCAGGTGTAGGGTAAGCGGGGTATTGTAGGCTTCGTGGGCATCGACCAAGCGGTGATAACCAGTGGAAAATCCGGAGTTGATCGAGGCCTGAATTTCTCCACCAGAAACGATCGAGCGGTTGGCATGCGCCATCATGATGACCTTGGCGGACTTGCGCTGGTCAGGATATAGCCCGTTGCCGTCGGCGATGAGATAGTTGCGCAGGACGCCATTGTTGGAAATGAACTCCTGGGCCGACCAATAATCTTCGGCGAGGAAGTCATCGGTGAAAGTATCGCGGATGTCATTGCGCCCGCCGAGGTCGCCCGCGCCGGTGCCATCGTTTTGAGTGCCGTCGCGCGTGGTGTAAACCTGATACCTGAGCTGTGAGGAGCCGTTCCAACCGGCATCGATCAGCGCTTGGCGCGAGATCGAGAACTCCATGGCATCGAGATCGGAATTGAAATACGCTTCACCGAATCCATCAGGGGTCGATTGGTCACGGATCTCGACCCCGCCTTCGGCGAGGTTCTGATTAATCGCAGTGGTATTGTTTGCCGGATCGCGGTCGATGAAAACGCGGCCGATATTGCCAGAGTAGCAGGCTGCGAGGACTTCCCAACGCATTTCCGTTCGGGCATCCACCTCGTCCGGCAGGGCGGATTCTCCAATGGCTGGGTTACCCGTATCAATGGCAACGTAGATGTCCAAATTCGCCTGCTCGGCGAAGGCGCGGAGGTCATAGAAATCGACTCGGAAGTAGAATTTGCCATCGGCTCCACCGTCGCGGGCGTAGAAGGCCACCATGTCGCGCGAGCCATCGAAACCGTCGCCAGCGGGGAAGATGTCGCCGCCTTGGTTATTGCCGCCTTCACCTTCAAATTCATCGAAAGCGACGAGGTCGTCCCGCGTCCAGCCGCGGAATTCGCGATTGTTTGTGATCTGCCCGGCAACAACGGGAGCCTCGGGCCCGATCACGATGCTGTTGGCGGCTGGCAGTTCGACGGAATCATCGATCTGCGGCTTGGTGCCGCTGCTTTGTTCCTGCAGGTTGGTAAATCCATCACCGTCTGGATCGCCGTTGGCTCCTTGATTGACGTCGCCGTCATCGGGCTCAGGGGTGCTGAGCTTATCGGTTCCGTTGTCGAGTGGATTGAGTCCGTTCTGGCGCTCCCATCCGTCGAGCAATCCGTCGCCGTCGGTGTCTTGCGAGAGAGGATTGGTCTCGGTCCACGCCTCGGCTGCATCGTAAATGCGGTTGCGGTTGGTATCGCCATTGATCAGGCCATTGCCATCGAGGTCTTCGCCGAGTCCGTCGGTCAAACCATCGCCGTCGGTGTCGGGGTTATTCGGATCCGTCTCCAGCCAGGTTTCGCCGAGATCGCGGACGCCATTTGGCCAAGATCCGCGCGCATTTGGATCACCCTGAGTGGGGGCAAGCGGATCGCCGTCGCCATCGACCCAACCATTGTGCACCAGCCGGTCTAGCTCATTGCCATTGGCCCAAGCAGGATTGTAGCCGTCCTCGATGCCATCCATGATCCCATCGCGGTCGGTATCGGGATCGGACGGGCTGGTCATGGAGCCGTGAATTTGGTCGGCACGACCGCGGTTAAAGTCGTAGTTCGGGAGGTTCCAATTGTCGGGGACGGTATTGAAGAAGGGGGGATCGAGATCCGGTGCGAAATTCGGAGTGCCATCGCCATCGGTGTCGCGGTTGAGGATGGTGCCGAATTGGAAGGAGTTGTCCGAATTGTTATCGGTAAATGGCTCGGAGGCCTCGCCGGGATCGTGAACAAAGTTTCCATTCGCATCATCCCAATCGAAAAGCAAATTCCCTGCTCCGTCGTTGTCCGGACCGTAGCCGACATCACTGAAGCTCTCGCCGATCTGCCCCGCCGGGACGCCGCGCCAGCCTTGCTCGAGTGAATCCGGCAGGAAGTCGCCATCGGTATCTGGCGTGACCGGGCTGCTGCGGCCGAAGATGCGTGAGATGTGAACCTGGCCATTGGTCCATGTTTCGGGGTTGGTCGATGGCAGGGGCACTTCGTTTAGCTCGTTGTCGTCGAGCAGGCCGTCATCATCGTCATCGGAGTCCTCCGGGTTCTCGGGAAGAACTTGGCGGAAAAGCACGCTCGCATTGCGCCGGACGGTCCCGACCACAGGACCGCCGGCTATTTTGCGTGCGTCCACACGGAAGCGGTAGTTGCCCTCATTCAGGTCAGTCCAGAGGAAGTGCCAGATTTTGCGGCTGCCATTAAGCTCGGTGCGATCAAATACCACTGAGCCCGTGCCGAATTCAAATTCGACATTCAGGAAGGCCACATCAACATCGCTGATCACGCGGATCGGTGTCTGGCGCTGGGCGGGAGTCGGATTCTCCACTGCGGGCAAAATGATCTCGTAGGGCCGTCCGTCGCTGCCGAACGCGGGCGGGTTGGTGATGCTGAGAAAGGCTCTATCGACCACCTCAGCCCGCACCAAACGGCTGGCGCGCAAGGTCACGCCACTGCGCAGCATCGTGACTTCGATGGCGTGCTGGAAGGAGGGATCGTTATTATAGAGATTGGGCAGCGGGAAGGCCAGGGCATGGTAATCGGCGGTCTCGTTGCGAATGATTTGATAGTCCAGGCGGTCTTGCGCGATGGCGCCGTCGAGAGATCCGCTGACATTGCTTCCGATGCGAATGAGGAACTGATCGATCAAATCCGCGTCTGATACTCCGTCACCAAGCGACTTTGAGAAATACGCCTTCATCACGTAGCCCTCACCGACGACATCGCCGTTGTTGGAAGGAAAGGCGATAAAGAGGTTCTGATCCGGGCCGTTGGCACGGACGTTACGGGTCAGGGTGGTGTAGTGGCCGGCGATATCATCGGCGCCGCTAACGGTGGCGGTCCAAGTATCGGCGGGGGCGGATGAGGCCTCGACCAGGCGGACTTGGATTTGGGTCGGCGTATTTCCAGAGGGGATGTTGGTGTAATTGAAGCGCCATTCGCGCGGGAAGACGCTGTTGATCGAGGCGCTCGGCTGGGATTCGCGGGCCTGCACCCACTTGCCGGGGCCGTTGCCATTGGTGGTTCCGGTTTCGTCGTCATCATTCGGCCCGACGCCATCGTCGATGAAATACCAGACTTCGCTGACGCTGCTGTCAGTGCGAACCACTAGCCCGTAGTTCTGATCGTTCAGGCTGTCATTTTCCGCGGGGAACAGAATTTCGCCCTCGGGACGTTTGGTGTCGTAGTAGAAGGTCTGTGTGAAGGTGTTGTAGAGCGAAGAAGCGCCCTGGCGGTTCAAGAAGGCGCGGCCGCGGATCATGTGGAAGCCCTCGCTGAGCCCTGTCTGGGTAACGCCGTAGTCGTTGTGTGGGTAGAAATTCGCCGTTGTAGCATCGAATCCATCCACCTCGAATACAGTCATCATTTGCAGCTTGGTATCGACCGCCCCGGGGCCTGTCGGGAAGACGCTGGAGAGTGGGAAGCTGCCGTCGCTGGTGCGAACGATGCCGAGCTTGTAGCGGAACTCGGTGATCCCCGAGGTATCGATATCGACACGGAACCACGAGCCGCTATCGGCATCGTGCGAGTAGGTCATTTGGGCGACTTGGGTGGTGCCGAGAGGGTCGCCGCCGGCTCCTTCCGGATTACTGCCATCACTGGTGTAGTAGGCGTAGGTGAGGAAACCGGAAAGGCCGTCATTGGACTTTGCCCACAGGGTGAGAGTGCTGCCATTGAGGTCGAATTGATCCGGAGTGCCGCTCGGCGGGCTTTGAACCGCGGCGGCGGGGTCGTGGTAGAAAAAGGCGGCGCTGTTGCCGGGCTGGGCATTGGTGCCGCTGCCATCGACGCGGCTGACATTGCCCGAGCCAATCGTGGTGATGAAAGTTTCGGCACCGGGCGAGCCAATCTGGCAGCGTGCGGTATCGGTGGCGGCGAATTTTTCCGGCCCCTGACGGCGCACGAAATTCGGCTGCTCGTAGCCGAGAAAAACATCGGTCGAAACGGCTGGCGGGTTGTCGCGGAAGCCAGGGTCCACATTGCCTGAAGGGCGCGTGCCATTGAGATCGATCCCTCCATCCAAGCGCAGCAGGATGTTCTCGGCGGAGCCATCGGTGCGGGCGACGAATTTGAGGTCGCTGCCATCGGTGACGCGCGGAATTTCAATATCGTAGCTGTAGTCG
The DNA here is from genome assembly GCA_964021555.1 of uncultured Verrucomicrobiales bacterium. Classification (GTDB taxonomy): domain Bacteria; phylum Verrucomicrobiota; class Verrucomicrobiia; order Verrucomicrobiales; family Akkermansiaceae; genus CAXIBU01. The sequence continues at coordinate 5,282 of CAXIBU010000056.1, forward strand.
GTCGAGTCCGCATCGGGGAGGCCGTTCGGATTATAGCCGGGGTCGCCGTCGGGGCCGTCGCGGCGGGTGACGGTGATGGTATCGAGCTCTTCGTCACCCTGATAGATGGTAAGTGCGCTACCACCCGCATTGGTCCAGACTGGCGGGGCCTCCGGGGTGCGCCATGAGAAGACGAAATAGCCGCCGGGTGGGACGATCACATTGCTCAGGTTGGAGGCATAAGTGTAAAAGCCCGAAAGGCCGGGTCCACTCGCGTATTGATAAAGGTAGGCATCCGCCGAGGTGCCGCCGACCGAGGGGAAGTTGGTGGAAAAGTTGCGTGCTTGGCCGTTGGCGAAGTTATCATTGAGCATGATCAGCGCGGTGACGCCATCGGCATCGCTCATGCCGCCATTCTCGCGTTTATCGATGCGCTCGTAGGCGACAAAGTCATCGTCACTCCAGCGGCCTTGTTGGAATCCGCGGGCGAAATTCTGGTGGATTTTTAACAGATTGGGAAGGCGAGGGTCGCCGAATTGACCGAGGAAATTCGTATTGGCATGGCGTGGAAAGGCGCCGCCGGACTGGCTGAGCGTTTCCGCCTGGTAGTTGCCATCGGTATAGATCAGCGGCAGGCCCTCGCGAGTGAAGTAGAAGGCGTGCTGAAGCTCGCGACGGGCGGCGAAGTCACTGTCGTGGCTCTGCGCGTGCATCACGCTGACAGGGGTCGAGAATCCGCCCCAGCCGGGCTGGTCGAATCCTGTCAGGCCCGCGGAGGGATTGCCCAGGCGATTGTTGAGCTCGGAGCGTAGGTCATTATCGATCAGGCGCATTCCGGAATCGATATAACCTTGATAGCTCGGCGGCTGGCCGAGGTGCTCGCCGAACAGCATGGCATCGTCTCGGCCGGTCTCGGTATTGAAGACGGAGTCGCGGTGATTGGCATCCGAGAAGCCGCGCGTGAGGTTGAACTGACGCTGAATTTGCCCGGAGTAACCATAGTCCGAGGTGTCCTTATCGGGGCCGAAAGTCGCGCCGAAAAAGTCCGCCGGGGTGTGCTTGACGGCATCCAGGCGGTAGCCATCTGCCTTGGTCACATCTAGCTGCCAGCGCGCGGCACGGTGCAGCATGTCCTCGACGCGCTCGGTATAAAAATCCGCATTATCGATCAGGTCTCCGGCGCTGATCCCGTTATTAGGCCCGAATCCGACGTATTCGCCGTCGCCATTTGGGTGACGCTGGCCGGGGCCGGTGGGTTTGTAGCAGTAATATTCAGGGTTGCTGGGGTGACGCACAAAGCTGATCTTCTTGATCCGGTCGCCCTCATTGCGGCCAAAGTTAAAATTCCAGTCGCCAGGCTCGGTGGCGATATCAACGAGGTCGGACAGGCCGAGGTTCTGCACCTGCCAGGCATCGTTCCAGTTACGCGTATTGTCCCATTTTCGATAAAAGCCCTCTTCAGTCACGCGCAGGTGAAAGTCTTCTGGGACGAAACCCGGGTAGACCTCGATAGGAGTCGATGCATTGAACCCGGGGATATCGAATGCATTGTGATTCATCACATTGTCGAGATATACCCGAATTCCAAAACGGTGGCAGACGGCGATCAGCTCGGTCAATTCAGCTTCCGTGCCATAACGGGTGGCGACGCTGCCGCGCTGGTCTTTGGAACCGAGATCGAAGCGATCCCAGCAATCATAGCCGACCGAAAGTCCGCCACTTGCCTTGGTCGGCGGTGGCAGCCAGATGCTCTCGTAACCCGCCTCCGCCAGTTCGGGCACCTTGGCCTTAAGCTCGCGATAGTCGGTGTTGAAATACTGAATCATCCCTTCACCTGACACCGTGAGGGATAAGCAAAGCCAGAGGCTGAGCAGGGAGAGGAGCTTGAATAGACGATTCATGGATAAAGGGTATCGGTTAAGATACGGGAAGTTCTCTAGTTATCAACGACTTGTTTTCGATGGGGGTGCGGGTTTACGCGCACGTTTAGTCACGTAGACGGCGCCGCTGAAGGCGGGGATTTCACCTTCCTTGGTAGCGGCTCTGGAGAGAAAGGCTGGCTTGCGCGAAGTGGGTGCCTGGATCGGGGTGGATCCACGATTGAGAACAATCAGTGCGCGCAAATTCTCATCCTCTCGGAGGAAGGCAAAGACCTCGTCGGAATTGGTGTCGAATTTCTGAAAGTCGCCACGGCGCAGCACCTCGAGCTTCGCCCGCATTTTGCCCAAGCGCTGGTAGTAGGCATGCAGTTCGGCATTGTATCCCACGGTAATCGGGGGATTGAGGGATTCGCCATGGGGGCCACGGGTCATTGGGGCAAATTCGAGATCCGGCCACCAGGCGGGCATGCGGTCGTCGGGGTCATCTGCCCCCCACATCCCCAGTTCGGTGCCGTAATAGATCATTGGTGCGCCGGGTGCGGTGAACTGGAACAGGGCCATGAGTTTTAACATTTCTGTTTCCTCAGCATTAGGACCCTGGATCTTATAATCGCGGCTGCCCTGAGGACCGACGGATTTGGAGTCGTCGTAGCCCGGGGGCATGTGTCGATTGACAATGGCCGAGGCGATGCGCTGTGTATCGTGCGAGTCGTAAAGGTTCATTAAAGCAAGGCCCTGTCGCTGCGGATGGCTGCGGAAGCGCCCACCGAACTGACGGTGAAATTCATCGGAGCTGATGGTGCGGTCGATGAACCAGGCCTTGGCCACCATGGCAAAACCATTATAGTTCATCGCTGAAGAGAAATGGTTGTTAATGATAAAGTCTTTGGAATCTCCCCAAATCTCAGCGCTGGTAAATGCCTGCGGATTGAGCTGTCGCACCAGGGCATGCCATTCTTGCCAGAAGGCGGGCGGTAGCTCCTCGGCAACATCGAGCCGCCATCCATCGATCCCGTCCGCGGGGTCTCCGTCACCATCAGGATCCATCCAGCGTTTGGTGCAGGCGAAGATATAGGCCTTTGGGCCATCGGCCAAGTTCCCGCCTTCTTGGCGCAGTGCCGGCAGGCTCTTGAAGCCGTGCCAGCCTTCGTAGTCGAATTCGTTGCGGTCGGTTTGCTTGAGATCGAAAGCTTTAAGTTGATACCAAGACTGATATCTGGATTTACTTTGATGTTTAACAACATCTTGGAACGCAAAATGCTTAACACCGGTATGGTTCCAAACCCCGTCCAGTATCACTCGCATCTTGCGCGACTTTGCCTGTTGCAAAAGTTCGAGGAAGAGCTTGTCGGCGGCGGTCCAATTCCAAGTCGCGGGGTCCTCGGTTTCGTTCGCCATCAAGGCCAGGTCGCCAGCCGGATCCGGCCCGAAGTGCGGATCAATGTGGTGGAAGCTGCTGGCATCGTATTTGTGCAGCGAGGCCGCGTGGAAGATCGGGTTGAAGTAGATCGCGGTAACACCCAGACCCTGCAAATGATCGAGTTTATCAATCACCCCTTGCAGATCGCCCCCGTATCGGCGGCGGTGCACGTTATGATAAAAATGCGGCCCGATCTGGCGTTCCCAATCAGCCTGGTCATACCAAGCGCCGGTCCACGGAGTGACTCTCCAGTTCGCAGGGGCACCCGCGTGAGGTTCGAGCGATTCCCGCGTCGGGTCGTTGCTCGAATCCCCGTTGCTGAAGCGTTCAACGAAGACCTGATACCACGTCGCATCCTGCGCCCAATCAGGCACCCTCGCCACCACGTCGGGCGCGGCGGAGAGGCTGGTGATCAAGCTGCTAGCCACTGCCAGGGCGCTCAGACTAGTTGTTCTCCACCAGTTCAAGCGACCAGATTTGATTCGGGCTATAGGCCATTTCCCACAAGTGCAGGTTGCCTCCGTCGGAATAGTTAATATCTTTAACGTCGAGCAATTTACCGCTCTCAGAGTGTTTCAGGCGAAACCAAGTGCCGACAATGTGCTCTAGCTTCCATAGCTGATTGGTGTCGGATTGATTGGTCTGCTCCATGGTTACCATGCTGCCATTGTCGCGGCCGCTGCAGGTGACGGCACGGCCATCACTGATGATTCGGTAGAGCCCATTTTCATCCGCTTGAAGACGCCATTTTTGGTCAGCCCGGCGGGTATCGCCCTTCTGATAGGGAGCCTCGTTGCCGACAGTCAGGAGCCTGCCGCTGTGCTTGGCGCGCAGGTTGTAGGCGCGGTTGGCTATGATTTTTCCAGGTTCTCCTGAAGGGCGGTCAAATTTCTTACCCTTGGGATGGATCTCGACGGCGATCCCGCCACCGCGAGCGAATTTCAGGTCCATCACGGTCTCGGAAGTGACTTCGACCTCGCTGATGGCGACGGGGTAGGGGTTCTTCACGTAATCCGCCTCGGGGCCATCTTGATAAATGACAGCTGTATAGGACTTGCCGCTCTCGAGGAAATTCAGTGGCAACTTGAGCTCACGAGCTTCCTCGTTATTGATACCACCGATGAACCATTCTTCGCCCTGCCGGCGAGCGGTGACGAGGTATTCGCCGATGCGGGCATCCGGGATGATGGTCTCGTCCCACTGGCCAACTGGCACATTTCGAATGAATTGGGTCGCGGGCTCGCCATCGTAGGCTTGGTAGAAGTCGGCGGCCATTTGCAGCGGACTCCAGAAGCAGACGAAAAGCCCAAGCTGTTGGCTGCGCGTGCCGAATCGTTTGTCCGGTGTGTAGGCGCTATCGAAGATGCCCGGAGTGTAGTCCATTGGACCACCGAGTAGGCGGGTGAAAGGCAGGATGCAGGTCTGGCTCGGCGGATTGCCGATGAAGTGGTTAAATTCGCCGCCGCGCGCGCCCTCACGAGCCACGAAGTTTGGCCAGGTGCGGGAAATGCCGGTTGCCTTGATCGGCTCGTGAGCATCGATCATGATTTTGTATTTGGCCGCCATTTCAATCACGCGCTGGTGATGATTGACCATGAACTGACCATGGTGGTGCTCACGCCCGGGATCGGTCAGGCCTTCGGTGTAGACGGGGATGTCTCCGCTCACGTAGCCAGTTTTAATTCGGTCGATGCCATATTTTTGATAATACTTGAACGCTTCGGGAAGCTGCTTCTCGTAGTTGGCGATATTACCTCCGGTTTCGTGGTGACCGACCAGGCTCACGCCTTTCATCTTACCGTAGCGGGTCACGGCTTCGATATCAAAGTCGGGGTAGGTCTTGGTCATGTTCATGTCGCCCCAGCCGGGAATGTCGCCTTCCCAACCCTCGTTCCAGCCCTCGATGAGCAAACAAGGAATCTTGTGGCGGGCACAGGCATCAATATAGCGCTTGGCGCGCTCGGTGGTGGCCCCGTGCATGTCGGGGTTCTTCTCCAGCTCCCAGTTCCAGGTGCCGGTGATGCAGCCCCACCAGATGCCCATGAATTTGGCTGGCTTGATCCACGAAGTATCCTCGATCTCACAGGGATCGTTCAAATTCAGGATCAGTGAGGAAGTGATCAACTCGCCCGCATTTTTGCCGAGCTGGATGCTGCGCCAAGGGGAGTTGTGCGGCGCCTTGCCCTTGACTTTGATGTCGGATTCAAACCACGGCACAAGCTCGGCCTCGAAGCTCAGCTGAGCGCCACCGTTGCCGCGCTTGAGCTTCATTCCAGCCCAGTCGGTCAGGTCCGCTTCGTGTAGCGAGATGTGAGTGCCAGTGGAAGTGCGCATGGTCACGGGCGTCGAGGCACCCTCGTTGGCTGCCCGGGTCAAGGGTGAGACATTGTAGTCGCGCTCGTAAGTATCTGGGAGGTCTTCGACCCACCAGGTGGTGTGATCCCCGGCAAATTCGAAAGTTGTCAGCTCGTTGGTCAGATTGAAGGTCGTCAAATTCGGCTGTTCGGGAATTTCGTAGCGGAAGCCGATGCCATCGTCGTAAGCGCGGAAGGTCAAGTCGAGGTGGCGCTTTTTACCACCGGTCTCGGTCAGGCGCACCTTAAGCTGGGTCGCGTGATTGTGAATTTCGGATTTCTGGCCCCAAACGGGTTTCCACTTGTCGTCCAGCGTCGTTTCCTTGTGAGCGCTGATGGTGAAAGGGCCGGTGAGATTGTCCTGATCTTTGAATTCGAGGCCGAGCTTGGATGGCTTGATTATCACCTCCTCGCCGAAGTTCACCGCATAACGCGGCACGCCGTCATCTCCGACGCTAAAAGTCAGCTTGCTAGTGCCCTCGGGCGAGGTGATTTGGTGCTCTTGTGCCGCCCAGATCGCGCTGGTGCTAGCCATACAGAATAAAGCAAAGTATCTCGATTTCATGCGTAGAAGCTAATGCCACTTCGCCCTTTAAGGGTTTACGAAAACTTTTTCAGTTCTCGGAGAGAGCCATGGTGGAGTGCGAGTTTCCAAACTCGCACGAGCCACGTTTTGATAGCAATGCACGTGGTGGATCGACGTATTTTCTGTATTGACCTCAACGCAGAAAGGGAGCGCTGGCATCTTGCCATCGATGGAACGCGAACCCGAAGGGCTAGACGATCTCCTCGAAATTCCAATTGAACTCACCGGGTCGAACCGCTACGCCTCTCCGAGCATTCTCCATGGATATCATTGATCACTTATTAGTTGAGGGATTTAAGGCAAAGAACGAATTTGATCCTGAAAGGGCGCTCGGATTCTTCCTGCAGGCGGCGGAGCTGGAGAAGGAGGATGCCTATATCCGCTTAGAGGTTGCTCGCTGTCATGTCGAGCTGATGGATGCGGCGCAGGCAGCTGAGGCGCTTGCGCGGGTCGAAAGTTTGGCTGATGGGGATGATGAGGTTTTCCTCGAGCTGGGAAGGGTCTGGGTATCGGCAGGGGAAATGGAACAGGCGATGCGGGCATTTTCGCGAGTGAAGCCTGGTAGCGCTGAGTATCTGCAAGCTTCCTTGGAGGCCTTCATGCTCCTAGAGCGGGCGAACCGACTCGATGACGCCTCCAGGCTACTCGAGGAGCGAAAGATCAGTAAGAATCGACCTGAATTCCAACTGATGAGTGCGCTCTTAGATGAGCGACAAGGTGAAATTTCGAGAGCCGAGCGTCGTCTGCGGCGCTTGTGGAACGGAGTGCCGAGAAGCGGGCTGGACCTCGAGGTGGGATATCGCCTGGCAAGACTTCTTGATCGCAAGGGAAGGGCACCGGAAGCCCTGAGAATTCTCGCATCATGCAAACAACAAGAGGCAACGGCGATGCCTGTTGATACGGTAAGAGGGTTTACTAAAGCGCGCCGCGAACAGGACTTGGAAGCCCTCGAGAGCGGAGGGGCGAATTGGTTTTCTGATCGTTGCAGTCCGGCGGAAAGTCGATCACTTCTTCTCTTGGGGCACCCTCGAAGTGGGACTTCACTAATGGCAAAGCGGCTCTCCGACTCGCTCGGAGTGGAATGGATCGATGAAAAGCCGGCCTTTGAAGTGACGGCGCGAGAGCTGCTGGGAACGGCCGAGCCTTCGGGCTCCTTGACTGATTTGCTAAAGAAAGTCGGGGCCTCTCGTGCGCTTGAGTTCGAGAAGGCTTATCGCAGCAAACTGTCTGCACCGGCGGGACCGTTTATCGATAAGAACCCTGGTCTTAGCTGCTCTTTGGTTTCCCTGCATCGTCTCTTACCGAGAGCTGCCTGGTTGATGATGCTCCGCGATCCTAGGGACGTGGCGCTGAGTTGCTATTTCCAGCGTTTCGGCTCGACCTCGTTGGGGGTCGCCTGCCTGACGCTTGGGGGCGCCTTCGAAGCCGTAGCTCATACCATGCGCTACTGGCAAGAGGTCAAGCAGCACCTCGCTTCAGATCAGTTCATTGAGGTCCGTTATGAAAACTTGGTTGGCAACATCGAGAATCAAGTTGCAGAGGTAAATGCTCGGCTCGCCTGGTCTGGCTCGGATGATGGCGAGAAGGGCGAATTTCTCAACCTGACGCCATCCTACGAAGCCATCGAGAAACCCGCCTACCAAGATTCGGTCAAGCGGTGGGAAAAGGCAGGAGTGGATTGGGCGAAGCTCTCGCCTGAGGCAAACGAACTAGCGGAGACCCTCGGCTACGGGCCCCCCAGCTGAGCGAGAGCGCTCAAGTCACCTACGCCAGAAACCAATCTAATCCTCCATTCTAACGATTGCCATTGCGGATCGGTATGACGCGTTCAAGGGTAACAAAAAAGCCCCACCGCACGAAGCGGAGAGGCTTTTGATCAAAACGAGATGGTTCAGCCGCGATTGCGACGAATCAGGAGCCCAAGACCGGCGAGACCGATCAAGGCGCTTGAGGATGGCTCCGGAACAGTGGTGATGATGATTCCTGCGATCGACGAGCGATTGGCACCATCGCGGACGTTGCCGTCAACATAGAAGGTGTCGCTTGTCAGTCCAGTGATGTAGTTACTGCCACCTTGCCAAGTGTTGGCCGTGTTGGTTCCACCTGGAGTCATGGTCACGGAGAAAGTTCCGAGGTTTGATCCACCAGAGCTGTCAAGTAAAGTGACGTCTTCGTAAGTTCCGCTTCCGCCATTACCTTGGGAAGCAATCAATTGAACGCGATATTCGGATGCGCCGTTGGCCGCAAGCCAAGCACTGAGACCGGATGCTGCGATCTTGACTCCTGCACCTCCGTCATCAAGATAGCCGTATGACACTTCGTCTTCGCCAGTAGTTCCTGTGTATCCAGAACCCCCGGCGTTGTTTTGTGTCCAATCATTGTTAGATGTGAAGGTGAAAGCAACGCCCTCAAAGGCCGTTGTGTCGTCACCAGCGGTATCAGCGCCGCGGTAGTTTTCCCATTCCGCAGCTGCGAAGCCAAAAGCTTCTTGGGTTACGTCCTGACCTACAGGGCCATAGCCGCCGCCGGTGAAGTTAATTGCGATTGTAGCCGCCTGAGAGGAAGCTGTAGCAAGCGCAGCTGCTGCGACTGCGCTCTTAATTCGTGATTTATTTTTCATGTTTTTTAGGTGTTTTCTAAGCTCCCAAGCGTTCGCTTTTAAGCAGATTCTAGGGGGCTCAACCCCTTATAAAGTTTTTTTATAGGAAGGAGTCAATTTTTTTTGTTAACGTTTATCCCTTCCGGCCATAGGGAAACGCTGATTAAATCGTGCGCCTCCGAAGAAGACTTTTCGATGGCAAAACAGGGGTTTGAAAGTTTGCCACGCTACTCTCGGAAAGGGCGTATCCAGCCCTTCTGATCTGAGGCTTCGTTACTCCTCGGTTATTCGACGCGGCGAGCTCCCTCCCCGTGCCTTGTCTGAGATTAAAATGACGCAGATCGGAAGCTCCCCGATTTAATTAGCGATTCTCTAGATTCGCTGACCGTATTTGGTGATTTTTGTTTTCACGTTTATTTTAGTCGATCGACATAGAGGTCTTCAACTAAGAATAAGTTCCTAAAAATTCGTGCACACAGGTGACCGCAAGCGCACCATCGCCGATGGCAAAGGCGACGCGTTTGGTGGTGCCCGCGCGGCAATCCCCGGAGACGAAGATACCGGGCCAAGAGGTCTCAAGCGCGCAGGGCAGGCGATCCTCGGTCCAATCCGGGTGATCGGCGATACTTGCTCCAGCGAGAACGAAGCCCTTTTCAT
>CAXIBU010000057.1:0-14646 GCA_964021555.1 uncultured Verrucomicrobiales bacterium
GGGTGCAGGCCAAGTTCATCGTCCAGCTTGAGGACCTGGTTCTCAGTGACACGGATGTCCGGCCTGGCGCGGTGGTAATTTGAGGATGCGTGGGGGACGACCGTGTTTAGACCGTCATTTCCGCCAGCGAGCTGAAGGATGACGAGGATCGGCGCATCTCGCCCGGTCTTGGTCTGGGTGTCCGCATTGGCCTGGGCCTCATCGTTCAGCCCGGCCATGGTGCGGTCGATAAAACCCGGCACGGTCCATAGGGTCGATGCACCCAGAACGGTTGATCGGAGGAATTCGCGGCGGGTTTTCATAAGCTAAAGGTAGTTGAGGTCCTGAGTGCTGTCCAATGCTAGATGAACGTGGTTCAGTGGAATTAGCAGAGCTGGTATTCGGGCGATTGGGCTAGAGCGAGGAGCAGCTTCTTTGGCGACTCCAGATAAGATTGGCTGAGGGTCTCGAAAAGGCGGCGTTTCTCTAATGGCAGTTGATGGGGGAACCATTGATCGATAAGGCTATCGATGGTTGATTTTGGGATCAGACGTAAGGCTGCCAAATCTTCGGAAATGCTACCCTTTTTCTCCGTCAGGGCGACTTCGATGAGCTGGGCCATCAATTCGTATCGTTTGGCTAGCGAGGAGGAATTGATCCAGGTTCGACCGCCGGGCCATCCGGCGACGTTTGGTGGATTAAAGAGGGCCTGGCCAAGTTCGCTCATGGCAAATTCGGCCGGGATCTCTGGCACCATGTTGATCTTTAGATCGATCATTGCCTTCATTAGAAATTGCACGGGCGACTTGATCTGAAGCCCGCGAAATTCGTTGGAATAGAAGAGCTGGCTACTGAAGAGGACGCTCAAGGTCGGGCCGACTTGCCATTGATTGGCACGCAAGACCTGGTTGAGGTCCTTGACGAGGCGCGTCTCTGGCTCATCAGTCAGGTAGAAGCGCAGCAGACGGCGACAGAGCAGTTCTCCGCAAACGGGCTTGGCGAAAATGCGCCCGATTTCCTTGCGAATGGCCTTCATCCGGTCGGAAAATCCAGCGCTCTGGCTGATGCTGGGAAGGTTCTCCGCATCCAAGATCATGTCGTCCGGGAATTCGTCGACTTTCAGATTCACGAAGACCCTGGCCAATCGCTTGATATCGGTATCGTCGTAATTGCCCTCGCCAAGCGTGAACAACTCAAGCAGCTCGCGAGCGAAGTTCTCATTTGGCTTGGTTCTGCGGTTCTGATCGATGTCGAGGTAATGGATCATCGCGGGATCCACGCATAGCTCTGAAATGAGAACTCGGTAATCGCCGGTGCTGAGTGAACGCAAGCGCGCATTTTGAGCCAACATCAGGGTGCGGTTGTCGACTTTGGTGAAACCGCTGGTGACCATCCCGTGCCAGAAAAGCGTCAGTTTCTCACGGGCCGCATTGGAGGTATGCATGCGGCGCAGCCAGGGCAACTGAATGGTGTGGAGTCGTTGGGCTCGCTCTGTGGCCAGCCTGCGACGCTCGGCGCGCGGGTCTGGCCTGGAATCCGTCTCGCCAGGCGACTCGGCGGGTCTTTCGAGCTCGTCAGCGACTAGTGGTTTTTCGTTCACAAAGTCGGGACCACCTGATGGAACCAGCCCTGCGATGAGAAGTTCGACCGACTTTGCTCGTCCCGAGAACATCAATTCCTGGGCCTGTTCGCGGGTCCCGCCAAAGGCTGCTCGATTGAGCAGGTGCTGCGCGGTTTCCAAAGTCCATTCATCTGGACTGAGGGGACGCAATGACATTGGTATCGCGATGGGCATAGCTTCAAGATACACAAACCCCGCCAAAGAGGCAAAGTTTCGAATTTTTGTGGGGAAATTGACTGGGTTGAGCGCGGTCAGGACGGTCAGATAGGACGGATAGGACGGATAGGACGGATAGGGTGGATAGGGCGTAAAACGGGGTGGCTAGTTGTCGTGTTTGTAGTTGGCTGCCTTGCTTTGACTTCTCGTGCTGGGGGCGATAAGTTTTGTGACATGAGGGCTCCGAAACTATTCTTTATTTTGGTCGCTGTGGCAGGCGTGGGCGGGGCGGCTTTGGCTTATTTGCTGAACTTTGGGGATGTTCATCATTCGAGTGAGCGTCAGGCTTGGAAGAATCAGGCAATCCTTGCGATCGAGGCGGATCTCGAGAGCTTGGCTCAGGGCGAATTTGAACTTCCGCCTTCTGATGAACCTTCTGATGAGCAAGTTGGCTGGATGAGCGAGAAGGCTATCCGCTGCGTTGATGGAAGCTGGCTGATTTACCGACAGCAGTGCCATAAGGAAGATGCCAAGGTCCACGACATCTTCATCGCCAGAAGTTCGGACGGCAGGTGGTTTTACTCAGACTTCCACTTTTGCATTGGAGCGGTGGTCTTGGCGGCGGATGAGCAGCCAGAGTCGCTATCGCAAATGGCGGAGCGCTATTTTCTCGTCGAATTTGACGGAGTCTCGGACGAGGCGCTGAAGCCAACGTGGATCAGATAGGTCAGTCGACCCGGTTTTCCCGTGTGCCTTGGTTGAAGGACTCAAGATTTTTGACCAGCCCATCGATGAGGCGTTGTCGGGCTTGAGTGGCTGCCCAAGCGGTGTGGGGGGTGATGATTAGGTTGGGGTAGCTCTTCTGCAGGAGTGGATGGTCTGCGGATGGGGGCTCGGATTCCAGCACATCGAGTCCAGCCCCGGCGATGGTCTGGTTTTCGAGTGCGCTGACTAGCGCCTGGGAATCGATCAATGGGCCTCGGCCAGTATTGATGAGTAGCGCGCTGGGCTTCATTTTATTGAGACGCTCGGCATCGATGAAATTCCGGGTGGAATCGTTGAGCGGGCAGTGGAGGGAGATGACGTCAGCCTCTGAAAAAAAGGCGTCCTCCCCTAGGCGAGTGACATCCTTGTCAGCTGAGGAGCTGTCGTTTCTTGAGTAAGCGACGACTTTCATGCCGAAGGCACGGCCGATGCGAGCGACGGCTTGGCCGATGCTTCCGTAGCCAACAATTCCCAGAGTCTTGTCATTTAGCTCGTTGATCGGGTGGTCGAGACGGGTGAAAATCGGGCTATCGGGCCACTGTTTTGCTTCCTGGGCATAGCGGTGGATACCTGTGCTTAGATTAAGAATCAGCGTGAAGACGTGCTGGGCCACAGACTCGGTCGAGTAGCCCGCCACATTGCAGACGGCGATGCCGCGATCTCTCGCAGCGGGGATGTCGATGATGTCGGTGCCAGTGGCGCAGACATTGATCAGTTTGAGCTTAGGGGCGGACTCAAGTTCCTTGGAACGGATCGCGACTTTGTTCGTTAGAACGACCTCGGCATCGGTAATCCGCTCGGCTACTTGGTCTGGCGAGGTGGTCTCATGGATTGTAACATTTCCGAATTTCTCAAAGACTGATAGGTCAATGTCGTTCTCGCGGGTGAGCGTGGCGGCGTCGAGGATGGTGATGTTAGCGTTCATCAAAATTAGAGTTTGGGGCGAGCTTGGTTCATCCAAGGATCAAATGGTTTGGGAACTGGAGCCTCGAAATCCATTCTTTCATGGGTGATCGGGTGGTCAATGGAGAGCTGGAAGGCGTGCAACATCAGTCGTCCGGTCTTGGCCTTTTGCCTTTGGGGTTTGGCATAAATGGGATCGGCGATGATGGGATGCCCCAAGTGGAGCATGTGAACTCGAATTTGGTGGGTGCGGCCGGTGTGCAGGGTGCACAGGACCAATGAAGAATCCGATGTCTCCAAGTAGTCCACGACTTCGTAATCGGTAATCGCGGACTTTCCGTTTGGCGGATCGATCACGGCCATCTTCTGGCGATTGACCGGGTGACGCCCGATGTTGGTAAATACGGTGCCCTGGCGTTCGGCGGGGCTGCCCTGCACGACCGCAAAGTAGCGCTTGTCGGTGCTGCGTTCGGCAAACTGCTTGGTCAGGGAAAAATAGGCTTCGTCGGTCTTGGCGGCGATGAGGCAACCCGAAGTATCCTTATCAAGCCGGTGAACGATGCCAGGTCGTTCGTCGCCCGCGGCAGCTGCCAAATTGCCCTTGCAGTGATGGAGTAGGGCGTTGACTAGGGTCCCGTCTTCATTGCCATTGGCAGGATGCACGACCATGCCGTGTGCCTTGTTAACGACGATGAGATGATCGTCCTCGAACAGAATATCGAGCTGTAGCTCCTGTGCTTGGGGTAAAGTCGGTGCCTCGGGGGGGATCTCGACGCTGAAAGTCTCCCCGGCAGAGACGGAGTGGCGACTTTTGAGCGACCGACCCTCAAGAGTTACCAGGCCATCCTTGATTAAGGCTTGGACTTTGGCGCGGGAGAGACCGTCGAGTTTGCCGGTCAGGAACTGGTCGAGGCGACCTTCATCCTGCGCGGCGGTGATTTGATGGGTGACTGGTGATGCTTCGCTCAAGGCGCGCACTATAGGACCAGATCCTTCATTTTGGCCAGCGAAGTATCTGACAGGAAACTCACGATCTCGGCGTAAAAACCTAAAATAGACCCTGTATCAGCAAGGCGTTGACGCATGCGTTCACTTACTTTATGGATCTTAACTATCTTAGCGACAACCGCGCTTGCGGTGCAATCCACTGAATGACCCATGAGCGAAGCAAATCCATCCTACTTTGAATGCTCCCATTGCCGGGGAGTGATGGATATCTCGACGATCCCACCCTACACCCGCGCTCGCTGCCCTCACTGCGAGCAGGAATCAAGGGTGAAGACGAAGATGGGGAGCTTCGAACTGACGGGTCGGCTGGGAGTGGGCGGGATGAGCTACGTATTTATCGGGAGGGATGCGAGCCTCGGTCGCGACGTTGCGGTTAAAATTCTCAACGAAGAGTATGGCTCGGATCCGACAAGGGTCGCGCAATTCGAGAGGGAAGCGAAGATCACGGCCTCGCTCAGCCATCCTAACATCGTTCGTATTTTTACCGTTGGCGAAGACCAGGGGCGCTACTTCATTGCCATGGAATTGGTCCGCGGTGATTCCTTGGAGGCTCTGATCCGTCGCAGTGGAGCCATGCCGGAATCCGAGGTCTTGCAAGTGGCGATCGAGGTCGTTGAAGGCCTGAGGGCGGCAGCCTCGGCTGGGCTGATCCACCGGGACATCAAGCCGGGCAATATCTTGATTGACGAAGGGGGGCGCTCGAGGATCGTCGACTTTGGCCTCGCCCTGCTCACCGAAGAGGACAATCAATCGCAAGAGATCTGGGCAACGCCTTATTATGTTCCGCCGGAAACTCTCGAGGGTGCGGACGAAGATTTTCGCAGCGATATGTATGCGCTAGGGGCGACCCTCTATCACGCACTCGCAGGGCGTCCACCTTGTCCCGACGACTCTCTATCCATTGACAAGCTAAAGGCGGCCAAGCTCGAGATCGAGCCTCTTGGCGAAGCGAATCCGAATTTGAACCGCAGCACGGTGGAGGTAGTCGAGATTGCGATGGCACACGCCGCTGATGATCGTTTCGAATCCTATGACCTGATGCTGGAGAGTCTCAAGCTTGCTGCGCACTCGGTGGCGACGGGGGAAGTCGTGCCGCCGATCCGCGGCAGCAAGCGCTCTCGCAGGCGATCGTCACGCGATGAGAAGCGCAAGACCATGGCGCGGGTGGGAGCAGGCGTAGCGACCCTCGGTGCCGTTGCGCTGGGAATCTGGCTATTCAATCATTTTAAAAGTGATAGCGAGGCGGAGGTGACACCTGAAGTCACAGATACTGGACGGCAAAGAGAAGCTCCACCTGAGGAGGGGGCGGTGAATGACGCCGGGGACCGAATTTTCGAGCTCTATCAAGCGTCTCGCGAATCCATCGAGACGAAAAACTTCTCCGACGGAGCGAACCAACTCAAGGAGCTGATGAATGCGCCTGAAGCTCCTGTGACGACCATTTCGTGGGCAGCGTTCGAGGCGGCGGCTTGTTTTTATCAAGACGGGAAGGCCGGTGACGCGCGCAAGACCATGCAAGAGCTGCGCCGACTATTGGAGCAGCAAGGAGTGGCGCTTGAAGGCACCGCCTCGACCGCCGATCACTTGAGCCGTAAGATATTGCAGCTTCCGCCGGTGGAGCCTAAGCAGCTCCCATCTGATCCTCAGGGAATTGAGAAACTGGGCTATTTCGTGGCGGGGCTCAAGAACTGGGAACAAGGGCAGATGACATCGGCGGTGCGGCTCTTCCAGAAATTCGTGTCTCTCCCACTGACGGATGCCACCGAGGCACTGGCGGTATATCAAGAACGTGCCAAGGCCTATTTGCGCGATGCCCAGCGCTTGGTAAAGGCGGAGCCCGCCGAGAACTATTCATCGATCCCGCTCATTATTCAGCAACGAGAATTGATCGATCAGACCTACATGGAGCTGGAGACACGGGGTAGGGCGCGTTTCCAGGTGCGAGAGTGGAATTTGAGCTTGGCCCGACGGCAAAAGGAGCTTCGAGAAGAGACTCCGGATGAACCCAAACCCGACGTGACGCCGCCCAAGCCCGCGACTTCATGGGAGCGGATTGCTTCACTGATCGACCAATGGCAGTTCAATCAGGTGATGGATGAACTCAGAAAGCTTGAAACTGATGAGTCCAAGCGCAAACAGGCGACTTTCTATTTGGCTGAGACGGCTCTGAATTTTAAGTTCAACCTGATGGACCTCTTCGAGAGCGCAAAGCCTGAACTGGAAGGTGCAGAAGGCGAGGTCTTGGGGCGCTTTGTGCGGTTTGATGACAATCGTCTGGTGCTATCAGCGGATGAACAAGAAATTCAAGTGACTTGGAGCGAACTATCACCTTCTCAACTGGATCGCTTGTTTCTCGCTCGTGCCAAGCAGGAGAAAAGTAATTTCGAGAGAGAGCTGCGCTTTGAGCAATTGATCGTTTTCAACTACCTGGTCGGTGATCGTGACCGTGCGGTCACTGCAGGCGAGAGATTGGAAAATGAGGCCTTCCAGAAGCGCTGGAAGAACGCCCTGAACCACTACGTGAAATGAAATTTAGAACTCTATTCATCGGTCTGATTTGCGCGTTTGCCGTGCTGCCTCTGGGGGCTACCACCTTGCAGGTTTTTTCGATCTGGAATGCCGTAACTCTCTACGGGACCGATTCCGACTACCAGCCGCAGGGTTTCGAGGAGGCGGTTCAGGCGCGTGTCATGAGTCGACCAATGGTCCTGCAGGGCGCATTCCCCGAGGTCTTGATCGATGGAATTTCAGCACCAGTGAAACTTCCTGTTCTGCCTAGCGGAGCTTCGTTTGGCATGAAGGAATCGAATTTGGTGATTCTATGCAAAGTCGCGCTGAGTGCGGAATACAAGAATGAGAGCCTGAGAGTGACGATTAATATCGAGAAAATGGAGATTCCGCAGAAGCTTCAATTGTCCGAGAAACAATTGGTGATGCTTGTGATGGAGTCAGTTGAAAAGACTCTCAGAGAAAACATCGTCGACCAGCCAGTGCCGATGAAAGTCGCCGTGCGGGTTATTGGGACTGATGAGGAGAACGTCGTCTTGGGCCGTCTGGAGAAAAACTTCGCCATTGGATCGTGATTTTGCCTTGGCATTGGCAGCTGCTCTGAACATGCTGCGGAAACTTTCAAGGTGAGAGACAATCAGCATGAGCGAAACAGCGCAGAAGCGAAATTTTAAAAGGGTTGTCCTGAAACTCAGTGGAGAGGCCCTCCGTGAGTCAGGCAGCGAAGACAACATCTCACCCGAGATCGTAGGTCGCATGGCCGATGAGATTAAGGAGGCGAAGAACTGCGGCATCGAGCTTGCCGTTGTCGTCGGTGGCGGCAACTTTTGGCGTGGTGCTAGTGCAAGTGCTCGCGGAATGGAGCGGGCTACGGCTGATTACGTTGGAATGTTAGCGACCGTGATGAATGCACTGGCGTTGCAAAGTGCCTTGGAGCACCGGGGTGTTCCATGTGTCGTTCAATCGGCGATTGAGATGAAGAACGTCGCCGAGCCCTTCATTCGCCGCAAGGCTGAGCGCCACCTGTCCATGGGGCGCGTGGTGATCTTTGCTGCGGGAACGGGTAATCCATTCTTCTCTACCGATACCACCGCAGCCCTCCGCTGCAGTGAGATCAAGGCAGATGCCGTGCTGAAGGCGACCATGGTCGATGGGGTTTACGATAGTGACCCTAAGACCAATCCGGACGCCAAGCGCTTTGATAAGATTAGCTTCCAGAAGTGCATCAGTGATCGTCTGAAAGTCATGGACTCGACCGCATTCAGTCTTTGTATGGACAATCACAAGCCGATGATTATCTTTGACATGCGCCCGGACGGCAACATCACCCGTGCTCTCTGTGGCGAGCCAATCGGCACTTTGGTCGACAATCTTGGCTAAACCTTTTCACCTCAATTTAACTAACACTCAATTATGGAACCTACCGAAGTCCTCAGTCAAATCGAAGAATCAATGGGTAAGACCGTTGAGCACATGGGCCACGAATTTGCTGGTGTCCGCACTGGTAAAGCCTCGCCCGGTCTCGTTGATAATCTTGACGTTGATGTTGCAGCCTATGGCTCGAAGATGAAACTCAAAGGCCTGGCAGTGATCACCACGCCCGAGGCACGAACCATCGCTATCCAGCCTTTCGATCCTTCAACGATCAAAGACATCGAGCGTGCAATCAACGAAAGTAACGTAGGCATTACACCAATCGTCGACGGTAAGATGATCCGCCTGCCTATTCCCGACCTCACTGAAGAGCGCCGTAAGGATCTCGTCAAAATGGTCAAAGGCATCGCCGAAGACACCCGTGTCCGCATCCGCGGCTGCCGCAAGGACGGGATGGACCAAGCGAAGAAAATGAAGGCTGACAATGTCCTCACCGAGGACGGACAGCACGACTTTGAAGCTCAGGTCCAGGAGCTTACCGACAAATACATCAAGCTGATTGATACCACGGTCGAGGCTAAGGAAGCCGAAATCATGAAGGTCTGATTGAGCGAAGTTTTCAAATAGCCACCTCGTTTCGCGAGGTGGCTATTTTTGTTTTCAATCGACGGGAAAGAGCCTCCGCGCATTGGAGTAGGCCAAGCGGGCGGCAAAATCGCCGAGGGTGCGGGAATCATTCGGCATCGAGCCAAGCTGTGCTTGCTCGGCCAGGTAGCTGGAAAGAATCCGGCGGTAGTAATCGTGGCGGGCAAATGAGGTAAAAGACCGGGAATCGGTCAACATGCCAACGGAGGTCCCGAGGGCTGAGAGGTTGGTGACGATGTCAAGTTGCTCACGAATGCCTCGGGGATGATCGAGGTGCCACCAAGCGGGCCCGTATTGGAGTTTGCCGACCGCGCTGCTGTCCTGAAAGTTCTGCAAGGCGCAGCAGATGGCTTCGCTTTCTTGAGGATTGAGATTGTAAACGATCACGCGGGGCAGTTGCTCGCTCTGATCGAGCGAATCGAGAAAATTCACCAAGGCCTCGGTCTGCGGCCATGCCCCCATGGTATCGAATCCTGCGTCGGGGCCAGTTTGTTGGGATAGGCGTTGATTAACTTGGCGGAGTGGGCCGAGATGAAGCTGCAAGGTCCAGCCCTTCTGATGGTTCCATTGCCCGACGCTGCGCAGAATTTCTCCGGCAAAGGCCTCCCACTCTTGGTGGGTCGCTGTTTTACCTTCGAGAGTATTCTGGAAGATTTGATCGAGAGATGAATCAGTGGTCTGGCCAGCGGGGCAGTAGGGGAGACCGTGATCGGAGAGGCGGCAACCGGCACGGTGAAATTCGTCGTGTCGCTGCTTTAGGGCATCAATCAGGCTAGTGAAGTCGGTAATCTTGATCTGAAGACGCTCGGCAAGCGCGCTCAGTGCCTTCTGGAAGGTTTCAGGCTTATCGACTGAACAAAGGCCGTCGGGACGGAAGGTCGGCAGGACCTCGGTTTTGACGGCTTTGTCCGATGCCAGGGATTTGTGGGTCGAAAGGTCGGTGCTGGGATCATCAGTGGTGCAGACGAGCTCGACTTTGAAGTGACCGAGCAGGCCACGCACGCTGGTGTGGGCCGCATTTTGAAGTTGCTGATTCGCCTCGGCCCAAATTTCTGAGGCGCTCGCCTCGGTAATCTCGGTCGTGACCCCGAAGACCTGGGCTAGCTCCATGTGGGCCCAGTGGTGGACTGGATTACCAAGGGCGAGGGGTAGGATTCGGGCAAACTCGCGGAATTTTTCTTCAGGAGAAGCCGAACCAGTGCAATAGACTTCGCTGACCCCGCAGGCTCTCATCAGCCGCCACTTGTAGTGATCGTGCTTGAGCCAGAGCTCACTAAGATCGGAAAATCGATGATCGTTCGCAATCTCGCCCTGCGGTAGGTGAGAGTGAAAGTCGATGATCGGAAGCTCGGAGATCTGGTCATAGATCTCCCGAGCGAGCGACGAGCTGAGAAAGGCATCGTGGTGCATGAACTTGGATCAGCCAGTGGTTCTTAGGCCGGAAGCGATGGCATTGATCGACAGCAATAGCTCGGGGAAGAGCTCTTCGGCGGCGGATTCTTCCTTTGAATTAAGAAGCGAGCGCCATTGCTTGATCAGCTTGATCTGCTGGAGGTGAAGTGCCTTCAATGGCTCCTCACGGATGGACAGCGTCTTTGACATGCGAGGGCGTCGGGTGTCCATCTTGGCCTCGAATACCTCGTCGAGCAGTTCCTGGGTGCGTTTGAATTCGGTCTTAATCAAGCTCATGAAGCGCTCCTTCAGCGTCTCGTCGGTCACAAGGTCCGCGTAGAGGTCCATTAGGTCGGAATTCGCTGCGGCAAGGTTGGTCTCCACGTTGGTCAGGACATAGCGCAGGAAAACGGACTCCTTGGCGCTCTTCTTGAGATCCTCGAAGCCCTGTGGGTTGTTCTCTTTCAGGTCGCTCAGGGCTGAACCGACACCATACCAACCCGGCAAGTAGAAGCGGGCCTGGGTCCATGAGAAGACCCATGGGATGGCGCGGAGGTCATCGAGTGATTGAGTGGCCTTGCCAGAGCGGCGTGATGGACGTGAGCCGATCCGCGAATTTTCCAGCACATCGAGTGGGGTGACTTCGCGGTAGAAGGGAATGAAGCCATCGGTGCGCAGGAGCGCTTGATAGGCGGCTTCGGACGAGCGAGCGAGAGTATCGACCAATGGTAGGCAAGGATCCTCCTCAACTTCGGTGTAGCGGTGCTTGGCGGCACCAGCGGTGAGACAGGCGAGAAGCAGTTCCAGATTGTAGGAGGCGCTGCTGCGGTTGGCGTATTTCTGAGCGATGGTTTCCCCCTGTTCGGTCATTCGGAAAGGACCGGCGAGAGAGCCGTGAGGGAGAGCCTCGACGAACCAATGAGTCGGGCCAGCTCCGCGTGAAATGGTGCCACCACGGCCGTGGAAGAAGTTCAAATTCACGCCGTATTTCTCGCCGACGGCGGTCATGTTGCGCTGGGCGCGGTAAAGTGCGAGGCCTGCGGCGAGGATGCCGCAGTCTTTGTTGGAATCCGAATAACCCAACATCACTTGCTGGACGGGCTTCGACTTTGGCCCCGTTTGCTGCTTGATCCCGCGCTGGGTAACGGGATGCTCGAGGAATCCGCTAAGTAGCTCTGGTGAGGCGTCCAGATCATCCATGGTCTCGAATAGGGGAACGACAGGAAGTGGGCAGTAAAAGCCATCTTCCGAGCGCTCGAGCAGGCCAGCTTCGCGTGCGAGGAGGTAGACGCAGAGAAGATCGGAGACACTGCGCGTCATGCTGACAATCAAGCTGCCAAGTCCATCCTGACCGTGGGCTTCGATGTGATCGGCGAGCACGCGATAAACGTCGAGAACGGCATTGGCCTCATCGCCTGAGCGCTCGCCGGCTGGAAGGAAGGGGCGGGGTGATGCGAGCTCGCGATTGAGGAATTCGAGCCGTTTTTCTTCCGACCAATGGGCAAAATTCGCTCCATCGTCGATCCCAGCATCGACCAGAAGCTGGCTGACGGCGCGGTCGTGAAAGTCGCTGTTCTGGCGGACGTCGATCGAGGCCAGATGGAATCCGAAAATCGAAACCTTGTGTCGAAGAGGCCGAAGAAATTCGTCGGCCACCATTTCAGCGCCCGATTCGCGTAAGCAATCTTCAATGAGCTGCAGATCACGGTCGAGATCCTCGGCTGCGGCATAGGCCCGCGAGCCGCCATTGAGATTGTTGTAGAGCTTGCCACGCATCAGGTAAATGAGCTGGCGGTATGGCTCTTCACGGTTTTTGTGCAGCACGTCCGCGGCCCAGGATGATTCTCCGAATTCAGCTGCCATTGCCTCGACCCGATCGGTCAGGGTAGACGGAACTTCACCGAAGACCTTGCTCATGGTCAGTGGTTCGGTCAGTGCGCTGAGCTCTTTGCGAAGCAGGATAAAGGCGTGGTGGCGCAGTTCTAAAAGGGTGTTTCGGGTGACCTCGGAGGTCACGAGGGCATGGCCGTCACGGTCTCCGCCGATCCAAGTGGCGAAGCGAAGTTTCGGCCCCTCGCCGTTGGCGCGGAGTCGATTGACATCGAAGCCCGCATTTTCCCAAGCAAATTCGAGATTGCGATCGAGACGGTCAATGACGCTGGGGAAGCGCTCCCTGAGGTAATAGAGGGCATTGCGTAGCTCCTGGCTGAGCTCGGGGCGGCGAAGGTGAATTTCGCCAGTGCACCAGAGTGTGGCCAGAGCGACTTTAATCTTCTGGCGCAGTGCCTCTTGCTCACGGGAAGTGAATTTCGCGTTCTCACGGCTTACCATCAGCTTATAGATCGCGCGGTGGCGCTCGCGGACGGTGGCGCGCTTGGCCTCGGTGGGGTGTGCGGTGAGCACTGGCTCGACGGAGACCTCCGGGATGAGCTCAAGCAGCTGATCTTCGGTGATGCCGAGTTCTTTCAATTCGTTGAGCTTGGCGGCCCAGAGACCACGGATCGATTCCGGGCCGATCTCGGTCTCGCGCTCGCGGCGAATGGTCACAGCGACCCTTTCTTCAACCATGTTGAGCAGCTGGAAACTAATCGAGTAAAGCTGCTGGATTCCTTCCGGTGGGGCATCCGTGCTGGGTATCGTTTCTCCATGCCACGGCAGGAAGGGGATCAGCTCATCTTGGCCCAATTCTTTGAGCACATCTTCAAGGCAACCGAGTAGAAAACTTAGATTGGTATCGATCAGGTCGAAACCTTCTTTCCTCAGCTGTTCGCGTTTCTCAGAATTTCCCATGGCGGCACCCTAACGAGGGAACGTCGACATGCGAATGCCAAAATATGACATTCCCAGAATTTCTAGCTTTGGGACAAGGTCAGCGGAGATCGCGATCAGCGAGTGGTGCCGGTCATCATGGTCCAGTGCTTGTCAGCAATACCCACTCCAATCAGGTCTGGTCCTCGTGACATCATGATGAAGCGGTGCCCGTCGGAGGCGAACCAGGCATCGTAGGCCGCCTGAGGCGAGCTCGAGCCCATGAAGATATTCTCGCCTGACCAATTGTGCTCGAATTTGGCCATACGGGCTCGGTCGGCAGGAGAGGATTTGCCGGGGACCGGGCTGGTGTGAGCGAAAAAGCCGAGTCTTTTCATGTCCTCGGAATGCCCGCGGGCGGCATCGCTCAAGCGCTCTTCCAGGGAGAAGGAACCGAGCCCGAGCAGAGCGCGCTGGCTGTTGAGAATCTCATTGAAGTCTTTCATCGGGCCGGTAGCCCAGTTCTTGAGCGACTCGTTCCTTTCCGCGACCGTTGCGAAATTCTCAGCCTCGCGGCGGCTTTGCTCGAAGCGTGCTTTTTGATCAATGAAATCCTCACCACCCAGGGTTTCGCGGAGCACGTCCTTTCGTTCCAGTGTGAGATCTGTCGGTTCGCCACTGGATGGGCTCCAGTCTTCAGTCCCAACACCACGTTCGAAGGAAAGCAGCTCGAAATGTATCTGCCTGAGGACGTCCAGCTGCTGATTGATCTCCTCAAGATCCTCATCAGGGTTCCTCTTCGCCTCACGCATGGCATTTTTAAATGGTCGCTCGAGGCTCTTCATCTCGCGACGAAGCATGGCGATCTCGCCTGGATCCTTCTTGTAGTCGGTCAAGATCAGCTCGTAAATTCGTGACCGCTCACGATCCAGCACAGTGGCTTGTTCGTGATGGCTGGCATAGGGCTTCTGAAGCATCTTGTAGAGCTTCTTCTCGTGGTGCACTCGAGCTTCAGAAAGGATTTTGGGGTAATCCTCAAGGGCTGGTTTTCCAAGGAAATGCACCGAATGAATGGCAGCCGATCGGGTCTTCTCATTGCTCGACTTTAGCCCTTGGATGATGCGACTTTTGGTCGCATTGTCGATGACGGTGGGGGCATCATCCGCAGCTACGAGAGATCCTGAAAGCAGGGCGAAACAGAAGCTGTTCTTAAGAAATGAGTTCATCGTGGTCGTAGCAAGTGGGCGAGTGAATGATCGGGCCGATTAAAGCACGGAAAGGTCGACCCTGTCGATACAGCGATGGTCGAGAGGGCATTCACTTAAAAAGCAGGGGTTGCAGCTGACTTTTTCGCGGACGATCTGGTGTTGACGCCCCAGGGGGCGGAATCGCTCAGGCTCGCCCGGGCCGAAGATGACGGTGCACGTAAGGCCGTAAACTGCGGCGAGATGTGGGAGTGTGCCATCGACGCCCCTAAGCTCGTGATGCTGTCCAAGGGTTTCGATCAAAGACTCTAAATTCGGTGTCGTGATGGATTCGAGACCGAG
>CAXIBU010000058.1:0-14568 GCA_964021555.1 uncultured Verrucomicrobiales bacterium
GATGTTTCACTGCCCTAGGGGCATCAGTGGCAGGGTTTTCGCCTGCGGGCGTTTCCACCCGGTGTAATCTCAATGGCATTCGCTAAAATTGTTAATCGTTGGGAGTTAATAGTTAATTGGGTGGGTCTGCAACAAGTGGGTGTGTGACGGGCCATAGGCTTCGTGTAACAGACGATGTAGTCACACTGGCATTTGCAGATAGATTTTGCTGAGAGTTGGATTCGCGACAAGGGATTGCATGAGGTTTTCACTGCTCTACCACTGAGCTACTCTGGGATCCAGAGGCAGGACTCGAACCTGCGACCTATGCATTAATAATGTAGTCATGCGGGCATTCGCGAAAATTGTTAATCATTAGGAGTTAATGGTTATTGAGAGGAGGGTGAGTCGCTGGGGCGACTGGCTTTTTATGGATCTGCAACGAAGGGTTGAGTGACGCCTCGCGGTGTGGCGAGGGCTGGTTTCGAACCAGCTAATCCAGATGTAGTCAGCTCAGGGCATTTGCAGGAAGTTCAGATGATTAGATGTTGATGGCGTTGATCTCGTCTAGCAGTGAGCTGGCCTGGTGCCCTTCGGTAGCGAAGCGGGCAATGACTTTGAAAATTTGGTCGGAGAATCCGCCGATGTTCAGGATGTCGTTGCGGGTGCTTGCTTGAGTGGTGGCGTAGGGCTGGATGTCGATGCAGACGAGTTTGGCCTTCGGGTTGCGTTGTTTGAGTTCGTTCCACGCCTGGAGGGTTGCGGTTGGTGCTTGTCCGAAAAAGTGTCCGTAGTGGGGTGAATCGAGCCAGCTCTCGTTGTCAGAGACGTAGATGACCAGGTCGGGAGCGAGTTTGTTGCGGTTGAGGTGTTTGATCACTGAGCTGCAGTTGGTGCCGCCAGCGGGGAGTCGGGCCAGTTTGGTGGCATTGGTCATGACGCTGTCGCGGGGATTGAGTCGACAGATTTCAGGGCCGACCACATCGCATGCGAAAGGTAAGACCATGGCACGCTTGTTCTTCCTGAGCACCGCAGCTGCGGTGAGCGCTGCGGCATCCAGGCACCGGACCTTACTGCTGCTTCCCGCACGGTGTCCGGTGACGGGGCTGTGCATGGAGCCGGAGATGTCAGGGGCGACCACGACGCTTCCGCAGAAGCTCGGAACGTTCTGGATAGAGATTTCAAGTGCATCTTGGAGGGATTCGCGGATGAGGTCTGGGAGTTTGGGGTCTGCATTGAGAAAGGCGGATAGAATTTGAAATGGGAACACTTTGGCGCGTCGGATCAGCTCGGGGTTGCTGAGCCGGTTGGCGACGCATTTCACTATCTCGGGATCGGTGAAGACGTCGTGACGCAGAAAGGTGTTCAGGTTCATGCGGGTCATTTGCCAGCTGGCTCGTTTCGCGATGGTGGACCACTCCTGCTTGCCGAGTTGGAGTGAGGTGAGCATCTGAAACGGCACGTCAGGGAGAGCACCTCGGCCTCGTTGCTTGTAGATTTCAAAGTCAGCGATGGCGGTGGGGAGAAGCTCGGTTGGGTGGTCGCGGCCGATGAGCCAAGCGTAGAATGCCTCGCGGGATTCGTTGCGTGGTTTCGGGTGGACCATCTTGACGATGTCGGCGAGGGAGGGGGACTGACCGATGCTGGCATTGATCAGGTCGCGGTCGCTGGCGCGGTTGAGCCATTGGCGAACGAGCCGACGCGGGGCTGAACCGAGGGATTTTCGGCCGGTGACACCGGAGCGCATGATTTGAACAAAGTTGCGGAGCATCTTGCCGTTGTCGATCACCTCCCAGAAGGTGGTCTCCAGCAGATCAAGGTCGCGGGTGGCGAGCAGGGCACAGAGCAGGGCGGGGGTGTCCTTCATGAAGCCCTCCCTGCGAGCATAGATCGCGGTCTTGGCGATGAATTCATCGGAGACCTGCTTGCTCAGGGTGAGGACCTCATCGAGTTGCTCGGCGGCGCTGGTGTAGAAGGTGCCGTTGAAGCATCCGGTCAGTGCCAGCTGAGCGAGTGCCTCTTCGGGGCTCAGTTGGTAAGCCGCGCCGCCTGCCTCATTGGTAGTGGTGGTGGCTGGTGCGAGCTTGCCTTTGATGCGGGAGAAGAGTGAGGTGTTGGCCATGGGATTGAATTGGGTTGTGCCATTCTCTCTGCTAGGAGTGTGCCAGTTTGAGTTTCTTTGGGTCTCTTGGGTTTTGTTAAACGCCTGTTGTTGAGTATTTTGCGATTTATTGCTCTCTTTTTTTGGTTGCTGTGTAAGGGAGGTTTTATCGGGTATTTATTATCTTTCTGGATAAATTGTTATTGTTATGTATCGTTCGGATTAATGAAAAGAGTCGTCATTGGCCTGATTGGCACACAGCTGGATGCGCGGGGAGCGGGGCCGGAGCGCTGGACGCGTTGGCGGCCTTCCGTATCGGTGTGTCAGCACGAGGATCTGTTGGTGGATCGTTTCGAGCTGCTGTGGGAGGGGCGGGGCGAAGGGATGGCCCAGAAAGTCGCCGATGACATCCGGCAAGTCTCGCCCGAGACGGAAGTGCGCCTGCATAAGATCAGCTTTGATAAGGATCCTTGGGACTTCGAGAAGGTCTACTCGGGCTTGTTCGACTTTGCGAAGGGCTACGACTTTCAGCCCGATGACGAAGAGTATCTTGTTCACATCACCACCGGCACGCACGTGGCGCAGATTTGCTGGTTTCTGTTGGCGGAATCTGGCGCGCTACCGGCGAATTTGCTACAGACCTCGCCGCCGCGGAAGAGCGACAAGCGTCAGGACAGGCACAGCGCGGGAAGCTATGACGTGGTGGACCTCGATTTATCCAAATACGATGCCTTGGCAACGCGTTTCGAGGGTGAACAGTTAGAGGTTCGCGATTTTCTGAAGAGTGGGATTGCGACGAAAAATGCGGCATTCAACCAAACCATCGAACGGATCGAGCAAGTGGCGCTCAGGTCACAGGCGCCAATCTATCTCACTGGCCCGACTGGGGCGGGTAAGTCACACTTGGCCAAGCGGATCTACCAGCTGCGACGAGAGCGGGGCGGACTTAAGGGTAAATTCGTCGAAGTCAACTGCGCGACCCTGCGAGGGGATACGGCGGCCTCGACCCTTTTCGGTCACGTCAAAGGTTCCTTCACCGGCGCGCAGAAGGACCGGCCTGGCTTGCTTAGGGAGGCGCATGGCGGGCTCTTGTTTTTGGATGAAATTGGTGAGCTCGGGGCGGATGAGCAAGCGATGCTCCTGCGCGCGCTGGAAGAAAAGACTTTCTTGCCAGTGGGGGCTGACAATCCGGTGAACAGCGACTTTCAGCTCATCGTGGGGACCAATCGTGATCTGCGAGAGGAGGTGATCAAGGGGAACTTCAGGGAAGACCTGCTGGCGCGAATAAACCTCTGGACCTTCGCTCTACCTGCGCTGGCGGAGCGGCGTGAAGACATCGAGCCGAACCTAGACTTCGAGCTTCAACGATATCGCGAGGAGACCGGGCGAACGGTGGCCTTTAATCGTGAAGCGAGGTCCAACTTCCTCGAATTCGCGCTAAGCTCTACGGCGCGATGGAAGGGAAATTTCCGCGACTTGAATGCGGCAATCACCCGGATGGCAACGCTCGCGCCCCGTGGCCGGATCCGAGCGGATGAGGTTGATGAAGAGATCGTCCGGCTGAAACAGGCATGGCAAGGCGGGCAGGCTCCCCTTGGAGCTGAAGTGCGCTTGGATCAGCTACTGAGTGAGGCGGACTATCAAGCCCTGGATCCTTTCGATGCTCATCAGTTGGCCTATGTCGTGCGAATTTGTCGCGAAAGCGCCACTGCAAGCGAAGCCGGGCGCCGGCTCTACGCTGAAAGTCGGAAGAAAAAGGCCAAACCCAACGACGCCGACCGGCTAAGGAAATATCTGGCCAAATTCGGCCTGAGTTTTAGGGAAGCCAAGGCTTGATAGAAGGCGCTGTGATGGGGTCAGCCGCCAGGGCGTGGAGGGGCTGCCAAGCGGACTGATTTTGTCGGCGGTAAGCTGGAGTAGACTGTAATGACGAAGTTTTGGTGATCATTGAGATTCCTCGTAACCCTGGGCCAGCGTCATCACGCGCTGTTTGGGCAGGCTTTCGATCTCAGGGATGACTTTTCCATGCTGGCGGGGTATTGAGAAGGTTAGTTACTCGATCCTGTGCACGGCGCTTTTGATCAACCTTGCACAGTATCACGATGCCACCTTTCGATCTGGAGTCCCCGCCACTCAAGTCCGTGGTAACTTTGAGGCCTTGGCGGCTAGTATAGGAGAGTTCGCTCTGATTACGTTCTGTTGTCGATCGGTTGGTCACGTTTTGAGTCTTAATTGACTCAAAACTAATGATATTCGACAGTTTGTTGGCTTCTTGTTGTGAAAGCTCGAGGTTAGTTACTTTGCTCGAAAGACGATTGAAAATGAATATCGAAAATGGTCGTCTGGATATGGACGTTTGCATGACAACTCGATATCTTGCCTCCCAAGTGGAGATCCTTAACCCTCACATTCCTTTGAGCTTCTCCACGAGATAACCAAGAAAACTACCATGAAGAAAGCAATTTATACGACAGCCGCGCTCGGGTTCTGTTCTGCCGCAATGGCCGCGACCATCGTCGTTCCTGACGCAAGTTTTGAAGATCAGGATACAAACGTCCTCGCCCCTGTCGATTCGTCCGTTTCCGGTTGGAGTGCCAGCGGAGGCGGGCAGGGAATCTTCGATGATGGCGATCTGGACCCAAACTTCCAGTTTCCTGCACGCACTGGCGATCGCCTTCTCTACCTCGATACGAGCAACAATGCGTTCACCGATGGTAATGACATCGGAACCAATGCTGTGGCGGGATTTGAATACACTCTTGCCGTTGATTTTCTTGATCGATTCAATGGAAGTGAAGGGGCAGCCCGTGGATATAGGGTCGAGCTTTTGGCTGGGTCTGCGCTCAGTCCCATCACCATCGCAGATACCGGCAATCAAATTTACGACTTCGATGGCGCGGAGCAATCTTTTGAGATTTCTACGAATGGCATTGCCGCCCCGGGAGCGGACGGTCAGCCGCTATGGATCCGCCTTAGCACCCACAATGACACCGGCATCACGGCGACTGAAGTATTCTACGACAATGTTCGCTTGAGCGCCGTCCCTGAGCCGTCTTCGGCTGCTCTACTTGGTCTGGGAGGTCTTGCGCTGATCCTTCGTCGCCGCCAATAGGCCACGCAAGCGCATCTCTGAGAGTCTATTGCCGAGAAGATACGACGCCCTTTCGGATCAAGTTGCTAAAGCTCCCGCTGTTCATTGATAGCGGGGGGGTGACTATTGCATGAGGTAAATGGCTCACTAGATTCCTACGAGGTTCTCAGATACGGCCATAAGCGTCTCTGAACTTATCTCTTCCCCATCCCCGTTTCTGATGACTAAGCAGAAACGGGGTTTTTTATGGTCCTAAAATTGGGTGGCAAAGGGGTCGGCTTCCTCGTTGGCCTATGGGATAAAGGAAATAGTGCGATGGCCATGGCTAACATCGGCAATCGCGTTATATTAGGCCCCAACGTCCGATCCGGATTGGTTGCTATTTTTATCCAGATTTTCTTGAGCCTGCGGGAAGCATGGCACCCGAGAGGATTCAGATTCTTGATGCCTGTCTCAATCAATCATCAATACTCGGGCTGGTTCAATTTTCATCACACATTATCCACTTAAATTCATGAAGTTAACAACGATCATAATCGCTACAGCAGCTTGCTGTGCGTATCCTGCCGCTCACGCGGAGCTTGCAGCTAAATACAACGACCACTACAATAAGGTGGTCGAAATCACAGAGGGAACTCAAACACTTGACTTCGACACCCCCCTGTTCTCGATCACCTTGGCGGATGGCAGCAAACTGGATTCCACCTCTTTTAAAAAGATCCCGAGTGACTCCCAAGATGCCCATCAACTAAAACATGAACAATCAGGGCTCATCTGCACTTGGAAGCCCATCAGCGAGCCTAATACGAATTACCTTCGACACTCCTTCACGGTTAAAGCCACGAAACCGGTGACCGTTGACAATTTTGTTGCTCTACTACTGCCTCAAAATGGGTTCGAGCCGACTGGTAACGTTCTTGGCTCCCCTTTGGCATCCGATGACTGGTATGTCGCCATGGAGTATCCCATGGCCTACACCGAAATTGATCGACCTTCTATTGGGTCGTGGTCTCCCTCCCAGCTAAAGGAGAATGAGTTTGTTAGCTTAGAGCTTCCAACAGCCAGCTTGGCGGGTAAATCCAAAATTGAATTTAAGTTCAACCGCGGCTCTCAGAAGATCCTCATCCGTAAGGTGGCGATTGTGGATGGAGATAAGGTGATTTCTGAGGACAAACACGACGGGGAGGCTGGTGACAATCATGTCAACAATATCTACGAAGTCGATGCGACTAATCTCCGTTCAACCGCAAAGTTGATTGTGGAGATTCGCGCAGCAGCCCAAAGCACCGACTCCTACGGATTCATTTCTGTCATCGGGCAGGATGCCAAGTCGCGCTTTGTGCAAGGTGTGCGCCTTGATCGAAATATGAGCCCAGGCGATACTTTTTCTTACTCCTCAGTCATCGGACACCGAGGAAAAAAGAGCCTGCGCCGAGCCTTCATGGCCTACCTGGAGAATGAGCGTGCGCGCCCATACAGCATGTTCCTGCACTATAATTCTTGGTATGATATCTGCCACAGTCAGCCACGCTACAATTTGACTAGCGAAAATTGCTCACGCGTGATGCGTGAATGGCACGAGAAACTCACGTTGAAACACGGTGTCCAACTTGATAGCTACGTCTTCGACGATGGTTGGGACGATTACGAAAATCTGTGGGAGTTCCGCAAGGAGAGCTTCCCCGACGGCTTCACTCCACAAGCAGAACTAGCCAAGAAGTTCAATACCAATATCGGTGTCTGGTTTTCACCTTTTGGTGGCTATGGCCCAGCTCAAGCAACCCGTATTCGTCATGCTCGCCCAAAGGGTTACGAAGTGAATGGCGCCGGCTTGAGTTTAGCCGGCGAGAACTATTACGCTCTTTTCCTCAAGCAATGTCGCATGATGATGCGGAAATATGAGGTGAACTACTTCAAATTTGATGGTCTGGGTGGCGCTAATCCTGAATTCCTGCCGGATGTGGAGGCCGCTTATCGACTGATGCAGACCTTGCGAGAGGATGACCCCTCCCTATACATCAACCTTACGACCGGGACTTGGGCTTCGCCGTTCTTCCTTCTGCATGGCGACTCGACTTGGCGTGGTGGCGCCGACGTGCATCACCGCGGTTCAGGTCCTCCTACCCAAAGATGGCTCAACTACCGCGATGGCGAAACATACGTGCACACGGTCTCAAGGGGGTCAATTTTCCCATTAAACTCACTCATGATTATCGGTGTTGCCTATGCTAATCGAGGAGAGGGAAAATCGCTTATCGACGATAGCGATGAAGAATTCGCGATGCAGGCATGGTCCAGCTTTGCCTCCGGCACGCAGCTTCAAGAATTTTACATCTCCGCCGACCGGATGAATGACGCCAAATGGAAAACCCTAGCTGACGCAGCCAAGTGGGGGCGAGGTAACCAGCACATCTTGATTGATTCTCACTGGATCGGAGGCAATCCCTACAAGGAAGAAACCTACGGCTGGGCTTCACTTTCTCCCGATGAAAAGAAGGCAATTATTTGTGTCAGAAATCCATCAGGCAGTAAGCAGGAGGCAGAATTCAATCTCTCTAAGATCCTTGAGACTACTGGCGGCAACTGGAAAGTAGACTCAACCATCTTCAAGACAGAGGGATCTAAATCTTCAGTTCTAAATGACGGGGATACACTCAAATTGGATCTGCCAGCATACAAGCTCACTATTATTGAAATAAGCAGGTAAAGCTTTGTTCTACTCGTTGTTTACATTTCGCTGAAAATAACGAGTATCCTGTTGGTAAATCCATCTCACCAAAGCGCCAGTTTCAACTATATGACCAGTAGCAGCCATACTCGGACGGGCCTTGCAATTCGCGAGCACATCGAGTCGATCCCTGTTTTTCCGACCGAAAAGGCAGGGCCAATCCCAACCGCCTGCAATCCGGCCGGTTGCTACCCATACGAGACCGCAATCAAGACGGCTAGTAAGAGTGAATTGCGTGATTTCCAGATGGTGACTCTAGAGAACCAATTTATTGTCGCTACACTGTGTCCAGACCTTGGTGGGCGATTGGTTTCTCTAAAACGTAAGAATCACGACGGGAGTGTCACAGAGAGTCTCTTTGATTCTGGCTGCGTGCGTCCGGCCCGCATTCTCCCTCGTGGGGAATTTATTGGAGGCGGCATCGAGCTTTCATTCCCAATCTCCCACAGCCCAGTCCTACTGGAAAAAGTCTTGTATCGCTGCATCACCGAGGACAATCGCATTGCTGTTCAGTTCGGTGAACGCGAACTTCGCTTTGGGATGCAATGGCTCGGCGAGTATTCACTAGGTGAGAACGACGATTATCTCACACAACGGGCTTTGTTCCACAATCCCGGAACGAAAGCCCATCCGTGGATGAGCTGGTCAAATGCAGGCGTTCCATGCGCACCCGATACTGAATTCCAATTCCCTGCGGGCCCGGTTCTCCGTCATAGCAGCAAGCTTGATGTTATTGATTGGGAGACGGAAGGCCCATGCACACAGAGCGAGATCTCCGAAATGACCGGATACTTCTGGCAGGACCCCGATGTAAATGCTTTCGGAGTTTACACTCCTAGTTTGAATTCCGGCTTATATCACATCGCCGATCGTGATCAGATGCCTGGGATTAAGCTGTGGTCAGACGGTGTGGGTCGTGACGAGATATGGGTCAACCAATATACTACAGACAACAGGCAATGTCTGGAGATTCAAGCTGGGCCGCTTGCTGATCAATCCATTAAGGCCCACCTATCGCCTGGGGAATCGCACGCACAGATTGAATTCTGGATTCCGACGAGTAAGCGTCTCAATATCCGAGAACTTGACTTGCCGGATGCGCGGCACCTTCCGGAGTTGAGGATCGACGATCTATTTAGCTGGGCACGTGAAGAATCCTTAGAGATCTTCAAGCTTCTGCTGGCTGCATACCGCAATCAGGAGCCAGAGAGAATCCCGAATGCTCCCGGAGAGGAATCGAATCTTTGGGCTCCTAGTGGAATTGATGAGCTTGGAGATGCAATGGATTGGGCGTCAGATGTAAGCGGCTCATCTGCTTGGCGATTTCAATATGGTTCGTGGTTGGCTGGTCGTAATGAGGTAGATGCCGCATTAAAGCAGCTGAGTCTCAGTAAGGACCCTCGGGCTTATGCCCTCGCAGCCTGGTTGCAGCATTTCGTGAATAAATCACCACAATCAGCTCTAGCTTTGATCGAATCTATTCCCGACGGATCTCTGAAGTCCAAACAGCAGATTATTCTCCTTCATTTGGAAGTTTTCAGGGCATGCGATGAAGACACTGTCGAAGAACGTCAGAAATTATTAGCGAGCTTATCGGATTCTCAGGATGATCAAGTAATCGAGGAGAAAGCAGCACTTCTAATCGACCGGGGTCAAGCTAGGGAAGCTTATGATCTCTTGATCAATCATTCTTTTCAACCTGTCCATCAGCGCTACAGGCGAACAGAATTACTCCAACTAGCAGTGACAGCTCTTGGTTTATCAGCGAAAGCAGCACTACCCGAGTTGGTGGGGGAAGATACGCTGGCGGAGTTTGGAGCTTATCAAGAATACACGTCTTAAATTGCCACTTCTTAAGTTCAGGTCTTTTCAGGCTGTTGGCGCCTATTCTACGGGGAAGTGGCTTTTCTGGCATGTTGTTTAGTTTTCTGGCTATGGTGCCGAATGGTGGGATTTTCATAATCTGTATTATGAGGTTTTTAGAATCACTCCAATCCAGATTGACAGGAGTCCATAGACAACGTTTCTCTATCGCATGCGCCTATACAGGTTATAGTGCGAATTTCGACTGGAAAGCTGCAAATTTGTTTGAAGGAGGAACTTGCCTCATGAGTGTTCTTTGTCTGAGGCGAACCGATTGTCGAGTTGCTCCATTACATTCGCTTCAAGGCGACATCTTCAAAGATTCTCTGCTTTTCAGGAGGCGTGACGGGAACATGAGAAACTGCTCAGTCATTTGATTATTAGGGGTATGTCATCAGTTTTGATAGCAAGTTCTCATTGCTCAATAAGCTCTCGGTCCCTAGTTCGATCAGGGCGAGATGGAGGGTTCTCATTGATCGTTAGTTTGCTGATTTTGGCACTGTTAACGAGCCTGGGCATGGCCTTGCTTTCACTCTCTAGGATTCAGAGCAAGAGGGCAATTATTGCTGAACCGCAAGCCATTGCTCGTGCCAATGCTCGAATGGCAATGATGCTGGCTCTTGCAGAGCTCCAGCAGTATGCAGGTCCAGACCAGAGAATTACGGCTCAAGCCGCGATCTTAGAGGATCCAGATAGCGACACTCTCATCGCAAACCGATATTGGACTGGTGTGTGGCGGACTGATGGACTCAAGGGAGAGCCTCTTGTTGGCGCTGAGCCGCTCATTAATCGTAGTAAGGCGTCTTCCGGTCATGAGAGGGGTAGTCTCGTTGATCGCCGGGCCGATGGATCCTATGACCCTTCAGAACAAGCCCTTCGATGGTTGGTTAGTGGTCTCGATGGGAATACACTCCACCCCGGCCAAGAGATCACTGGAGACGCCGTAACGCTCGTTGGTCGAGGTAGCGTAGAAAGCAATGATGACCATGTCGTTGCGTCGAAAGTGAGCTTGCTTAACCAGAATTCAAACTTGAAGGGAAAGATGGCTTGGTGGGTCGGCGACCAAGGGGTAAAAGCAAGCCTCAACCTATCTTCAGCCCAGAATTACACAGTCGTTCCCGCTCAAAATGGCGTGGACAAAATTCCTGGTTACGAGAGTTACAGAGATGCCTCAAACGAGATCATCGAGCGAACAATCACGCAGAACTCAACTGGTATTAGCTCAGGTCTAAATATTCTTCCAGCCGAAAGACGTAAGCAATTTCATAACCTTACCTGTAATTCCGTTGGTGTCATTGCCGATACTCTACGCAGTGGCCTTCGCAGAGATCTCACAGCTTTTCTGAATGATGGATCGGCACCTGACCTTGGAGACAGAAAGGGACTTCAAGCAGATACTCCTATCATCGGAGGGGAAGAGCATGAGCTTCTCTCCGCTAAATTTGGTCTCCTTAAGCAATGGAGTGAGATAGCGAGTAATTCAGGTAATTCAGGTGTCGAGGTCATTGCTCCAAGGAGCGCCGGCAATGCCGCTGCGTGGGGTTGGTCTCCAACTCAGATGGACTATGGGACTGGGCTGGACCTCACCCGCCAAGACACTCCTCCAATTCATCCTGTCATGATCGACGCTGGCGTTTCATACGGAGCCTCTCTCAGAAGAGTCAGTTCTTCGGAGGGGGTCAGCCAATACCAGATCAACGTTCACTACTTTCCGAGAATTGTTCTGTGGAACCCATACAACGTAAAACTCAATGCCGAAGAATATGCGGTGCAAATCAGCATGCCACATCGCTTCCGTGTCCGAGTGCTAGTTCCCGGGTTGCCCGAGCAGGCACCGATCTTTTTTGAACCTATTCATCAACAATATGTCGGTGAGAACCTACCTCACCGCCCCTGTTTTTCGATTCCTAAAACGGAGTTTGAACCCGGTGAAGCACTTTTGTTTACAGCAGATGCTGGTGGAGGGGATTCAAATAGATTCTGGGGAGCTCCAAATTCCGCCACAGCGAAGGACTTGAAGAATTTCTCCCTCTCTTGTAGAAAATCAGCCCCCTTTCGAGACAATTTCTTCATTAGAACAACACAAACTATTAGCATTCCGGACGACTCTCTCCAGAATGCTGCATATCAAATTTTTGCTGAATACGATGGATTTGTAGGGAGCACATCATACAAGCTTTATTGGTATAAGCTTTTCCTGAATCGAACTGGCTCTTCGGACGTTTCAAATATAAGTAAAGATCCATACAATTTTGACCCTTTGCAGTTCATTTCCGTGACAGAGAATGGAGCGGCGGGATCTTACGCGCCACGTTTTGATGGAATACCACCTTCAGCGTCATCGCCACTTCGCCCCGAGGGACAACCATTAGATGCATATTATCGATTCAAATGGGGGCACCGTATTCAATGGTTTGACGAGACTGTTGAAAACCAGAGTATTACTCCTGGTCCGTATAATGCGCCATACCAGAGTTACAACACCATGGCCAACCACAACATTCGCGCAGGTTGGCACATGCGAAGCCCCATTGAAGTAGCCTACCGAGCTACCGATAGTGCGGGTCGCTATACTGCTGGTATCGCAATTGATGACCCGTATGGCTGGGACTGGACGGACCCCAGTCTCTTTCCAGTGCCTGTAAACGGCAAAAATCGTGTTTCTCCGTTTGGGCGCGCTGCTCAGTTTGGAGAAACGACTTACCCACTCTTGGATATTCCAACAAACGATTCCCCACTAGTTTCAATTGCCGCACTTCAGCACGCTCCGATTTCACAATTTCCGTGGCATCCTTTGAATGCTATCGGCAATGGGCTAGCTGACCCTCGAGTCCCAAGAAATCAATCGAGCCACCATGTAAATGCGGCGCAATGGCAAACGATCGGATGGGACGGGAACCAAGAATGGAGCAGGCTAAGGCAGGCCCACGTCAATGGCGCTATGGACCAAGCCAATTTTCTGCATGATCTATCATACGAGGCAAATCATGCTTTATGGGACACTTATTTTTTCTCGTCTATATCTGACAACGTTGCAACGGAAGGTGAGCAATTGCCAAACCCCCGCCTTACCAAAATCAAAGAAGCTGACTCCATGGCTTTTCCAGACTATCACCGTAGTGCAGGCCACTTCATGATCAATGGTGCCTTCAATGTAAATTCAACTTCTGTCGATGCGTGGGTTGCGCTCTTAAGCTCAGTCCAGGCGAATTCTAAACAGAAAATTCCTGCTCAGAATAATCAACAAATTGCGGGCGACAACGTCTTCTCTCGTCTTCTTGTTCCATACGCCGATAAATACACTGGTGGGGCGGTCGAAGATCAAGCCGCATGGCGTGGATATCGTGAGATCGCGGACGAAGACATAAGAATCCTGGCCGAAGAGATTGTCAGGGAAGTAAAACAGCGGGGCCCTTTTATATCGCTTGCCGATTTTATCAACCGCCGGCTTGTAGATACCCCTAGATCGAGCGGTTCTGAAACAGATCATAGTAGGACCGGTTTGAAAGGAACGCTCCAAGCCGCGATAGACAGAACTTCGATTAACGGGAAGCTAAATAATTCATACCCAATCGCAAAAGAGGAATATCGGATGGGAGGGCGGAGTCAGCAAGTTCGCTACGGTAGTAGATATCCAAACCTACGATTTCCGGTTCGGAATGGTTTTAGAGGGTTTGGACCAAAACCTGATCATCATCACTGGGCTGACTCAAAGCTAGTCAATGCCCCTTCCTACTTAACTCAGGCTGATCTTCTACAAAAGATTGGCCCTGTTCTGAGCGCACGCAGCGATACGTTTATCATTCGAGCCTATGGGGAATCTCTGACACCAAGTGGAGAGATCGCAGCAAAAAGCTGGTGCGAAGCTGTTGTCCAACGTGTTCCAACTCCAGTGAGATCGGATGACAATGGGCTTGATCCCAAGCCAGACTCCGCCGTCAATTCTGGTAGAAGGTTCATCATTACTTCTTTTCGATGGCTAAACGAAGATGAGATTTAGTATGTATTTACCTAAGAAGATTTTTGGATATCTGACTAAATTCTTGGTCATCATGGTCGTCTGCACTGCCACGGTTTCAGCACAGAAGGAGAGTGATGAGCCGACTCTTACTCGGACAGTTCGTGTGCTACTGGCGGGCACAAGACCTATGCCGGCATTTGAGCGGAAAGGTAACCAGGTCATTGAAGTTGATCCTCCCTTAAGCGCCTGTCCTCCCACATCGATATCCTTTGAGAAACCGGAACACGCACCGCGCTCAAGTCGAACAAAGAAGCCCGTAGTTGAGTATTCAATCTGGCCGGGGGAATTAATCATCTTGAAGAAATATAAGGGCCCTAGCCAGATTGGCTTCATTCTTAAAACACCCTTAATTGCTCCTGACGACACTGGGGTGAAGGTCGAGTGTGACATGGGAACAATGATAAATCCCCTAATCGTTATCACTCCAGGAGAAGGTAGGGAAAAGTGGAGAGATCCCAAATTATTTGTGATCGATGTGGGGCAGGAGAAATTTGGCGAATCGAAGGTTCTTGTAATAAATGATAGTTCTTTTCCTCTTCGAGTTCAGTTTGCGAAGGATCCTGTTTACATAAAGCCAAAAAAGTTTGGTTTGGTCCCCCTGGCAAAGGGAGGGGGCGACACTCATCGATATCAGATTGACAGTAAAATTGATAACGAAGTCGTGAGAGTTTCAAATAGTTCTTATAGGTCGAAGTCTGGAGTGAGACTGATTATTTTGGCGATGCCTTCAAAGGCGAAAAAGTCGCCCCTGGCACTTCGATTAATTACGGAAACCGTCGAATAGG
>CAXIBU010000059.1:0-14488 GCA_964021555.1 uncultured Verrucomicrobiales bacterium
AAAAGCCATCGCGCCAAATTTGCATACTGAAATCGAGCTATATGGGAGCTGATAAATGAGGTCGCAAAGCAGGCTATAATGCTCACGAAAATCAGCTCGTTGAGGGTAAACGTCATCAATACGGGCTCTTTATTTTGAGGTTTTCCAAATGACCTCGTGGGGGCATTGGGCTTGGGGGCCGAGGATGAAGAGGGCGGTGGCCCAGGCATCGGCTTCGGTGCAGGTGGGGGCGATGACGCTGACGGAGGAGAGGGGGCGTTCGCGTGGTTTGTTGGTGTTGGGGTCGATCAGATGCGAGGTGAGGGTGCCGTCGGGCGCGACTTTGGAGATCTGATGCTGATTGCCGCTGGTGGCGAGGGCTTCGTTGGTCAAGTTGATGAGCCTGACGTTTGAGCGGTCGAGGCTTTCGATGGTGACTTTCCATGCCGAGCCATCTGGTGCGTGGCCCGATGCGAAGAGTTCGCCGCCCAGCTCGAAAACGAAGTCATTAAGACCAGCTGATCGTAGCTTGCTGACAATCTGATCGACGGCGTGTCCTTTGGCGATGCCGGAGAGGTCATAGTGGCGGGTGAGTGGCTGACTGGGCGGCGGGGTAAAGCCTGACTCAATACTGGCTTGGAGCAGTGCAGGCGAGAAGGCTCCTTGGGTTTCTCTCTCGAGCTTTTGTGCGATGGAGATCAATTGGGCGAGGGCCTGGGTTGGGCTTTCATCAATCCCGAGGTTGTAGCGCATGAGGTCGGAATCGTTACGCCACGTGCTGAAGTGAGCTTCTTGCTGGTCGAGCCCGGCTTGAATGAGGTCGCGGTAGTTCTCAGCATCGATGGCTTGCAAATGCCAGGTCGTTCCCATCGACGGCCCTTCGATGGTCTGAGGAGCGGGGGCTTTGCGCTGGAGGATAGGCACCGCGCAGGCAATGGCGAATGCAATGAGGAAGATGATCCAGCGTTTCATTGGCAGGAATCAAAACCCCAAGCGCAGGTGAGTGCAAGGCCGGCGATGATTATTGGAAGCGCTTGCTTGAAAGGCTCTGGGGGCGTCGATAGCATCAAAGGATGGAGTCTGAGAGAGTCGCGAAGAAGCAGAGAATCACGCCGGGAATGGTCATTCTTATTGGGTTGATCGTGGTTGGGCTTATTTTCGTCCTGCTGCCTGTAATCTTCCGTGCTTCTAAAAAGGCCCGGCTGACGACCGGCGTTGATCACGGCAAGCAAATGGGACAGGCCATGCTTCGATTCGAAGCTGATTACGGTGTGTTCCCCGACGATTCGACTGCAGAGATCTTCGAAAGAGACGACCAAACAACGCAATTTAGATCCGAATTTTCCAATGCCTACGCCAGGCAGCTGATCGCCGCCGGAGTTCTTGATGACGAGGTGATCGGCTATCTCAAAGTTGATGACGAATTTTTTCACAAGCCTGATGGACTTGTGCTCGGTAATGAGGCTTTCGCTCCAGGTGAGTATGGATTTATCCACGTTTGGAAGAAGCAGGGTTCACTTTCAGCAAATTCTAATGAGGCGGCTCCGCTTTTAATCTCAGCTGATTATGTTGAGGGCAGAGTGATTGTCGTGAGGCTCAATGGCGCTGTTGAGGCCCCTGGTCGCGGAGATGGTGTATTTCAGAAACTGTGGCTGTCTGGAATAAACGCCGAAGATTATCAGCTGCGCTATCCCAGTGTGTTCGATGGTGACTCGGTCGTCGAGGCTGACTTCATGCCATCGTTGCGAATATCCAAGCCGCAAGGACAGCGAGGCCGGCGATGAGGTCGCGCTTCATCCAGCGCTTGCGGGGGGAGGCGCTGTAGCGGAGAAGGGCGCCGGTGGGGCAGCCGTAGTGGCAATAAGGTGTGCGGATGAAGGGGGCGGTGATCAGGGAAAGGATGAGCAGGGCGGCTGGGATGGAGAGGGTGATAAGGCCGGTGGACCAGGCGTCGAAGACTTCGAATTTGGCGAGATCGAGCCTTGGTCCCAGGAGCATCAGCGCAAAGATGATGAGTAGGAGAATCCAAGGAACGTGCGACAGGGCCACGTGGAGTTTTTTCGGAACGGTGAGTTTCCAGGGAACAAGATCGAAAAGTAGATTCTGCACGGCCCCGTGCGGGCAGATCTGGTGGCAGTAGACGTTCTTGGAACTGGCGAAAGGGATCGTGAAAGCAGCGATGCCGAGCAGGACCAAGCTGGGAAAATTCTGCCAAGGAATGCCGTGGGTGGCCCAGCCAAAGAGCAGACCTTGGCTGAGCATGACGCCAAGGTAAATGCCGCCTAGGCCGACACAAGTGAGCTGAAGCGCGATGCGGACTTTGGCTTTGCCGCGCCAGTGGCTGAGACCTACGGCTAGCGAGAGAAGGAGCCAGAGGCTGAGCAGGGTATCGCGTCGTTGCCAGTTGACGACAGTCTCGATCGTAGTGCTGGCGTTTGGCTCAGGGCTGCGATACCAGGTGAGAGTTTGCCTGATTTGCTCGACGACAGCGGTGGCGGTGCGGCTGGCTCCGCTGACGAGAAAGGCATCGTTGGCCGGGGTGGTGTCGGCGACGATTTGATCGATGGCTTTACCTGCGAATGGCGAGGCGAACCTCAGTTCATCCCGGGTGGCTTCGACGTAACTTTCGTTGTCGCGGGAGGATAGGATGGTAGTTCCGAGTAAGATTCGCTTCTCGGGGTCGAGGACTAGCAGGAGGTGGGATGGGCCTTGGAAGCCGCGAATTTGCTTCGGAACCGAGAGACTGCTGATGAGATGGCCTAGAGTCGCACCGGATTGGTCGAGGACTTTCCACGACCGCTTTTCGGGGATGAGCTTGGCGGCGGATTCGAGGTGTTGTTGAGCTTGTTCGAGGGTGGGCTCGAAAGCCGTCGTCTCAGGCGCTTCACCTGTTTGAAGGCGAGCGGCGATGCTCTTGGCGATGGCGCTGCTGGTGAGGGTCGCCCCTGAGACGAGTGGCGGGTTTTCGGGTAGCTTGGTCGGGGTCGTGCCGATCCACGTATTCCAGAAACTGGGTTCGATGAGAGCTAGGTGGCTGGTGGTATCGGCGCTCTCCAGGACCTGAAATCCGCGAATTTTTTCCTGAGGGTCTAGTGCGATCAGGACATTGGTTGGCCCCGCATAGCCGATGACCCTATCCGAGCTGGGCGAGGTCTGGAGCAGCTGTCCCAGGGCTAGCCCCTCGGCATCCAGAACTGGCGTGGCCAAGAGCTCTCCAGACGGAGAACCTAGCGAGGCGGCATTTGGAAACCATTTCCGAACGAGCTCTATGGAAACTTCGAGCTCGTGAGATCTGCGGGCCTCACGCTGATGTGCGATCCAGCCGATACATGCGAAGGCGAGCGCCAGCAGCAGGGCCCGATAGAACGAGGGCCACGGGCGTGAGCGCGGCTTATGGTTTGGCTGCTGGGGCATCTTTTAGGGCTTTGACCGCCGCTTGAGTCGAATCGAAGCGGGCTGATCCCTCAAGACGCCATGAATTCTTCAATAGTTCAAGGTGGTCTTCGTAAAGTCCCCGTGGAGTGGTTTCCAGAGCGCTGGCAAGGGCAGCCGCGCGGCCGACGGCGACCCCCATCATGCCGATGGTTTTCATCACGCGGATGGTCCCAAGGGCTTCGTGAGTGACTGAGATGTTGCGTCCGGCCATGAACAAATTCGGCACGTTTTTGGAGTAGAAGCAGCGGTAAGGGATCGGGTAGCCGACCCTGCGGTCGACGCTGTGGCGGTGGATGTCCTTCGAGATGAAAGGGTGCTCGGGATTGGTCTTCTTGTAGGTCGGGTGAGGAACGTGAAGATCGATCGACCAAGTGGTCAGAACGCAGCCATCAGGAAATTCCTTTTTGTTGTCGATGTCCTCATCAGTGAGAACCACATCACCGATAATTTGCTGGGTTTCCCGAGTGCCACCGATGTAGGCGAGCCAGGTCATGCGAGCATTGGCAAAGTTCTTTTTTGCGGGATCGCGCTCGGCGTAGACGCCGTCATTTTTCATCGCGCTCCATGCGGAATATGAAGCTAGCAGGTTCCAATCGCGGGTGATCTCGAGCTCGTCGATGGGGTGCTTGTCGAATCCGCTCTCCCAGAACCATTGGGCGTGGTAATCACGGGGGAAGGGGAATTCGCCAGCTTTGAGAGGCAGCATCCATTCTTCTTTAGGGAAGCCCGAGGAGGTGCTGTTGTTTTCCCAGGCCCACATGTTCGACATGCCCATGCGGCCTTTTTCCAGCATCTGAGTCTTGGCACCAGCCCACATGGCGAGGAAGCCGTGACCGGTGCAGTCGGCGAAGAATTTGCCTTTGATCAATTTAGG
Organism: uncultured Verrucomicrobiales bacterium; assembly: GCA_964021555.1. Lineage (GTDB taxonomy): Bacteria > Verrucomicrobiota > Verrucomicrobiia > Verrucomicrobiales > Akkermansiaceae > CAXIBU01. Next base: position 4,289 of record CAXIBU010000059.1, read on the forward strand.
TTGGCTGTTGCGAACGTCGAAAATCTTCACTCCGTCGATTTTTCCATCAGCCATATTGACCCCGTAGGCGTGGTGCTCGAGGAAGATATCGATGTTCTCTTCAGCACGAACGACTTCGTCCTTTTTCTTGTCCGCAAATTCTTCGCCATAGCCAGGTGACTTCTTGGCATGATCTTCGATCTCACGAATGATGTCGGAAAACTTGTATTCTGAGGGAGGCAAGGTTCCCATGGCCCATACCCGAACTTCGGAAGAACCGTTTCCACCAAAGACGGGGCGGTTTTGAATGATGGCGACTTTCGCACCCATGCGTGCGGCTGAGATGGCTGAGCCAAGCCCGCCGTAGCCACCGCCAACGACGACCAGGTCATAGCCGTCTTTGACGATTTCCCCCTCTTGGTGACCGAGGAGTTCGCGACGCCACTCGGCCATCGGTGAGGCGTCGTTATCCGGGGTGAAATTCGGGTCGTCCGAGAGGATGATCGCATCAACCCGGCCGTTGAAACCGCTGGTGTCGTGCAATGAGACGGTGTGCTTGCCTGCCTCGAGATCGACTTTTGCGACCGACTGCCAGGACCACTCTGGTGCGCCCTTGCCCAGTTCTGAGCCGACTTTTTGACCATCGATTAGAATCTCGAAACGCCCGGCCCCCTCAGCCTTGCCCAAGCGTTCTGACCAATCGATGGTGCGCACCCACACTTGGTATTCCGCAGCCTTTTCGATCTCAACCGTGGTGCGACTATCGCGGACTGGGACGCCCATTCCGTGCGCGTTCAGGTAGGGTGAGCCCATGCTCTCGATGAACTGGGTATCGGTCTTCCAACCTCCCAGGTCGTCGAAGGACTCCGCTTCGATGAGAATAGGAGCTGCATGAGCGGCCAAGGTGGCGCTGATCAAGAATGCGAAAGATGGAAAAAACTTCATAAAAATAGGACGCTGGTAGTTAGGAGCGAAAAGTTGGAAAGGGAAAGGAACTATTTGTTCAGACCGAAGTCTGCGGATGTGTGGGTGGTGTGATTAAGTCATGCTCGCAGCGCATTTGAGAATGGGAGATTTTACGATGCTGAGGTAAAGAAAAGGCCGGTGACAAGGAGTCACCGGCCAAAAACACCCTGACGGGACATTACTTGCGGCGACGTAAGACAAGAGCAAGGCCCGCAAGGCCCAGTAGTGCGGTCGAACTCGGCTCGGGAATTGCGGTATATTGGATGTCCAGCAAACCGGTGCCTTCGCCGGAAGTCGCTCCACCGTCCGTTCTGGGAATTGAATTCGGAACTGGGCTTTGCGTGAGGTCGAGACCCAAGCGGAAATTGACGTCTTGGTTATTATCGTAAGCGTTCTGGACGAAGGCGACTAGGGCCGGGGTGCTGTTGAAGATGAAGCTTCCTTCTGCATTGGAAACGCTAAACGTTTCGGTTGCCAGCAGGGTCCCAAGGGTTCCTCCAGCCACTGGATCAAGGCCGGCCGAGCCGTCGGGGTTATTCCAAGTGGCATCTGCGGAATCAAATGCAGTGTAAGCTCTCAGCGTAAACGAACCGGAAGTGTTCACTCCACTGTAAGAAATGGCGGTGCCGGAATTAAGGCTTACTGATGTAATCACAATCGGGCCACCACCGCTGTCGGTAGAGAGATCAGCGAGACTGAATCGTTGAAGAGTGACAAATTGTGAGCCGAGACTGCCTTGTGCCCCGTAAATATTGCGACCTGTCTGAAGCGTGGATGGTTGTGACGCACGTAACATGGCATCATCCGCAGCGGTGTGGGTGATCACGACTGCCTGGGATGTTAGAGAAGTTGCTACCAGTGCAGCAAAAGTCATAAGATCGATTTTCATAAGGAATTAGGAGAGTTAGGGATGAGGATCAAAACGTGGTCGATTTCGCGAAAGAATGGAAGGTGGAAGGGTTTGTTGAGACGAAGTGGTAAGTTTTTGAGTGATTTTCAACTAAAGGTTTTGAGGTGTTCCCTCGGGGTTTCATTGAAGTGGCGCTGGAACCAGCGTGTGAAGTTGGGCAGGTGATTAAATCCAAGTTGAGTGGCAGTTTCCTTGATGCTTTGAGTCTGTTGGAGGATTTGTGGTGCTGCTTTGATCCTGCGGAGTTCGGAGAGCTCGCTGTAGGTGGTGTCGAGATGCTGGGCGATGAGTCGGCTCAGATGACTGCGACTGACCTTGAGTATCTTTGCGGCATGCTCGACTCTAAGTTTTTCATCCAGCGGGATTCTCGTGAGGGTCTTTTGCAAGTTTTTGATGGTAGGATTTTCTGCAAGATAGGGGGTGTGATCGATACCCAGGGTCGACAGGGCCTTCCCGAGGTGTTCCAGCCATTGGCCGGCAAGGGTGCTTAGTTGGGCCGCTTGAGTGATGGAGATGGGATCGACACCGAGATACCAGCTACTCCAAGGGTGAATTGCTTGGATTTGTTCGACGATACCTTCGGCGACAGGCAGGAGGTTCAGTGAGGCTTCAGGGCAAATTCTTGGGAAGCCGCTTGAGAACAGAGAACGACCGTCAGGCCAGTTTGCGGAGATAGTGATAGACAGGATTTCGAGCGGGCCGGTAAAGCTTTGCGAGCGGCGGCCGAGAGGTGGGAAGATCCATTCTCCTGCTTTGGCAAGATGAACTTCCGAGCCCTGGGTGATCCGCGCGGACCCCCGGGCGACATACCATGCGGAAATCTCGTGAGACACCGCATCGGCTTGTTCCATTTCATCGGCTTGCTCTTGGCTGACTTCCTTGCGGTATGCCCAAAGGATAGAGGGGTTAAGTTGGCGCCAGTGCTCGTATTTGATGTTCACGGGATTAAGAAGTAGGGCCTTAGTTCTGAGGCCGCTTCCCCAGCTTAGCCTAACACGGCTTCCAATGACAACGCACCAATCACTTCGGACTCACGGTCTCGCCAAGCTGTCGAAGACCTTGTGGGAGAAATAGCGCTCCATGCGGTCGGGGAAGACGGTGACGATGACGGCATCCTCAGGTAGGTCTTTGGCAGCCTCGTAGGCAGCGCCCAAGTTCAGACCGGATGATGGACCGACGGGAAATCCGCGCCGCCACAGTTCGTGAGTGAGGTCCATGCACTTATTGTCGTCGACGATGATCTCGCGAAGGCGTTCTTTCTTGAACTGCTCTTCTTTCCAGTCGGAGTAGAGCTTAGAACAGCCGTCAACTACACCAGGCACGTTTTTCGAGAAGCGCAGGGAGCAGCACTCAATGTTGGAAGTGAATTCACCCTCACTGCAACGGGGGATCGCCGCGACGGCAAGTGTGTCGCAGCCGGCCTTAGTGAAGCCCGTGTGCATGCCGACGAGGGAACCACCGGTGCCGATCCCACTGACCACGGCGTCGACACGCACGTCCGGCAGCTGGCTCATGACCTCGTGAGCGGTCCACAACTCGTGAGCTTCCGCATTGTCAGGATTTTCAAATTGTTTGGTGAGAAAGGCATCGGATTCCGCCGCAAATTCGTCAGCCGTGCGAATCACTTCGCCCATGCCACCACTGACCTTTCTGACTTCGGCGCCGTAGGCTTGGATCATGAGTGATCGTTCGTTGGTCGCGGTATCCGGGATGTAGGCGATGAATTTTAGCCCCATCTGGGCACAGCAGAGAGCCAGTGCGATTGAGGTCGAGCCGGATGAGGCCTCGATGACGGTGCTGCCCGCTTGAATTTTTCCGCTGCGCCAGGCTTTTTCTAGAATGTGGCGGGCGATCCGGTCTTTGGTCGAGCCCGAGGGGTTGAGGTATTCCAATTTGCACCAAACTTTTGGGTAACCCTCGCCGAGACAGACTGGAACGAGGGGGATTAGAGGGACACGGTGCAGGTAGCGGTGTTCGGGTAATTTCATGGGACTGACACTGGTTGGAGCGAATCAAACACGCAGAAAGATCTTTTTACGATACAAGAAGAACAGGAGAAGCCACTGGATCAGAAGATAGCCAAAGCTCAGGACTAGCGCCTTGTGGTCGGGATTCTCGAATTGTCCGGCGAAACCACCGAAGAAGAATCGATTGGTATGATGAAGGTCAAGCCAGACTTGGGCCAAATAGATGGTGATGGCGTTCATGCCTATCGGGATAAAGATAAATCCGAGCCATTTTTGTCGAAAGACATCAAGCACCGTGTAGAAGAGTGAGAGCAGAAGCAGCGACCAGCCAGCGGCCCACAGGATGAAGGACGGCGACCAAAGGTCCTTGATGATGGGAAAGGCGAAGCTCCAGAGGAAACCGAGTAGTAGGAAGACCAATCCTGCCCCGAAGAGCTCAAGCCCACATCGGAGGCTCGGTGTGGCAAAGGCCTTGATTCGCCGGCCTACTAGAGAACCGAGTAAGCAGAGCATTCCTCCAGTGATAACCCGGATCGATCCCTCGGGGTCGTAGTCTCCGCGATAGAGATTCGTCGTAACAAGCGTTCGGTCGAGGTAGGCCGCCAAATTGTTCGAGGGGGTCATGGCCACCTCTTTGCCAGGGAATGGGAGGTAGAGCATCACAATGTGGTAGCTGACCAAAACGGCAAAGAAGACAGCGAGCTGGTGTTTCCATGAGCTGAGGTGCAGTGAGATCGAGGCACCGATCAGGTAGCTCATCCCAATCAGCCACAGCACGGTGTAGAGACGCACGGAGCTCGGGTCGAAACGAAAGAGGCTAAAACTCAAACCAAACAGAATGAGCAATGCGGCACGTTTGACGATGCCTAGTTGCAGCCGTGTGGTCGATATCCCTTGGCGCTTCTTGCTGAGCACCGAGTAAGGGACGGTGATGCCTGACATGAAGACAAAGAGGGGGAATATCAGATCAAAAAAACGAAATCCTTCCCAGCTCACATGGGTCATTTGCTCGGCTAGGCCTTCGCTCGGCAGGCCGAGGCTGCGACAGAGCGCCAAAGCGAATCCGGACCCGCCGACGATCCAAAACATGTCGAAGCCACGCAGAGCGTCCAACGAAGTCAGGCGAGTGACCTTTTCCGCTTTCAAGCGTCTGAGCTCATTTTGAGTTCTTCATAGGCTCCGGCCTTGCCTGTGGCCAAGGTGACGTGCGGGTAGGGGATCTCGATTCCAGCGGCGTCAAAGTGCTTGCGGATCGCGACGGGGACGTCATTGCGAATCTCGACAAAGTCATCTTTTAAGCACCAGCAGCCGACTTTGAAGTTCTGTGACGAGTTACCAAATCCGGTAAAGAAGACCTGAGGTTCAGGCGATCGTAACACAAGCGGAACTGATAAAGCTGCGCATTTGAGCACTTCAAAGACGGTCTCGAGGTCGTCGGAGTAGCTGACGCCCACTTCGATATCAATCCGGCGGATTGGGTGCTTGGTTATGTTGGTGACTTTGCTTTTGACGATGGTCTCGTTGGGAAGTCGCACGGATCGGTTGTCGAAGGTGCGGATGGTCATGGAGAGCAGGTCGATCGATTCGACGGTGCCGATGGACCCGTCAATTTCGATGAGGTCGTCGACCTGGAAGGGACGCTCGACGATCAGGAATAGGCCGCTGATGATGTTTGAAAGTGAGGTCTGGGAGGCAAAGCCGATAGCGACACCCGCGACACCCGCTGCTCCCAGGAAGGTCTTCATGTCGAAGCCCAGTTGACCGAGCAGCGTGAAGACCAAGATCAGGTAGCCTAGATATGAGATGGCCTTGCGAGCGACCATCGATCCTTGGGGGCTGAGGCGTGATTTTAAACTCCCAGTAATGCCGCGTGAAATGAGGCTGATAAGAGGAAGACCTACAATCAGAACCAAGGCACATTTCAGGCCGGTATTGATGGTGTCCTTGTGCTCCGCGTAATATTGCGCCCAGTCGATATTAAACATGAAGGTTTAGTGAGTGATGGATTGAAAGAGCTTGCGCAGTTGGGTTTTCGGAGAAGGCAGGCCTTTGCGGACCAAGCTTGGGTTGAGCTCGCTGATTTCCTCGGGGGCGGTTTCGCGGACTTTGACCTCGGCGGTGACCATGTCAGCTTGCGGCTTGATCTTACTCAAGCTGCCCCAAAGGTGATTTTCCGCTTGGTAGAGGAATAGGGAACCGGGGTCGAAAAGGAGTTCCTTGAATTCAAAAACGCCCGCTTGGGTATTCTTAATGGTGAAAGGGCAGGTTACCAAATGCTCCGCGTAGAAGCTACGGTCGAGGTTGCGCCGGGCATTGGTGTTGAGGGCGTAGCATGCCTCGCCTGCGCTGCGGTCACCGTGCCAGGTCTTGGAAAGGGGCTGAGTTGGGAGGCGTCCGAGGCAGATTTTTTTCCGCCCTGTCTCGATCATGACTTCGACGGTGATGGGTAGGCTAAGATAGAAAGTCGCCTCGGTTCCTGGAGGGATGAAGACCGGAGCGCGCGGGGTAGCCATGAGAGGAAGGTCCGGGAGCCCGGGGACCAGTGAATAAGCAAGGCCCGATTGGCCAGCTTCCCAACGGGTCCACCCCTTGAGCCCCTTCAGTTCGGAGCGTTTGCCCGTCTCAGGGATCTGCGAATTTGGAGCCAGTTCCGCGATCTTCCACTCGTCGGGCGTTCTGAGCACGACGAAGGTAGCAGGCCCAATTTGATGGCGCCTGAATTGGCCGTGCTCCAACTGATATTCTGTCCAAGTCCCTTCCATTGGTCGGGAAGATGGAGCAGGGTTTGGCCAATTGTCAAAGGCAGAACGATGGCTCGATTAAAAGAACACCGAGCCGACAGACCTCACTGGATCAGGTGCTTGGGTAAGTCTGAGACCCTCTCACAGCCAATTTGCTCCATGACTTGTTGCAATTGCTTCTTGAGCATTTCGAAGGTGTGATGACCACCGTATTTGCCCAGAGCCGTCACGCCATACATCGGCGTGCGACCCATGAAGGTGAATTTGGCTCCGGTAGCGAGAGCGGCTGCAATGTCGGTGCCCGAGCGAATCCCGGAATCCATCATGACCGTAGTCTTGTCACCGTAAAGTCGGGCAAGCTCGGCCAGCGGTTTGATCGTCGATTGGCCGGTGTCGAGCTGGCGGCCACCGTGGTTCGAGACGATGATGCCGTCGGCCCCATTGGCGATGGCCCGCTCACAGTCCTCTGGATTGACGATTCCTTTGATCACGATTTTGCCCTTCCATCGGTCGCGGATTGCCTTGATCCGGTCTTCGGAAAGTCGACCCGAGAAGGTCTTGTTCATGAAGAGACCAAGGTGCTTCATGCTCAGGCCCTTCGGGATGTAGGGCTTCATGGTCTGAAATTCGGGTGCGCCCGCCGCCAGCTGGCTAAATGACCAGGTGGGGTGAACCATCATTTGCAGGACATTGCGCAAATTCATCCGCGGGGGGATGGAGAGTCCGTTGCGAATTTCTTTCGGACGATAAGCAAAGGTCGGGGTATCGGCCAAAAGAACGAGGACTTTCATCCCAGCGGCCCAGGCTCGATCAAGAACTTTGTCGCGGAGCTCGTCCTCTGCGGGATGATAGAGCTGGAACCATGCCTTGCCTTCGGTGATTTCCGAGATGGTCTCAATGCTGGCGGTGCCAACCGTGCTGAGAACGAAGGGGAGATTGTGATCAGCGGCTGCTTGCGCGAGGTATTCGCAGGATTTTGGCCAGACTAGGCCTTGCAGTCCGACTGGGGCCACTCCGAAGGGGGCCGAATAGGTCTCTCCAAAAAGCTCAGTGGTCTGGGCTGCGCCGTCATAGTCGCGCAAGTAGTAGGGCTTGAGTTGGACTTCCCGAATTTCATCCGTATTCCGCCGGAGGTTCACCTCAGAAAAACAGCCGCCATCCAAGTATTGAAAGGCGAACTTTGGTGCCCGCTGTCTCGCCCGTTCACGGAGCGCCTCAACGGAGGGGTATTCGGAATTGAAGTGTTCTTGAGTCATTGAAGTAGTTGGTCGGTCGAAAGCACTCTTAACTTGGCGGTTATCATACAAGGGAAATCTTGCTTTGAAAGTGGGATTCTTGATGTGAACGCCATTTTTGGAGCTTCTGCTGACAGAGATGACGGTGCCCATTTGAAAAAAACTTAAAATTCACCAAGGAAAGGGATTGCCCATTTGAAAAATGCGGCTAGAAGGGGCCGCCGGACTCCAGTTCGTTAAGCAATAAACACTTCCAGAGAAATATGTCAGACCTCTCTCTTTACCGAAATATTGGTATCTTCGCCCACGTGGATGCGGGCAAGACTACCACCACTGAACGTATCCTTAAACTCACCGGAAAGGTCCACAAGACCGGTGAAGTCCACGATGGCCAAGCCACGACGGATTTCATGGAGCAAGAACAGGAGCGCGGAATTACGATTCAGTCTGCTGCAACAACTTGTTTCTGGGATGGGCACCGTTTCAACATCATTGATACCCCAGGTCACGTTGACTTCACGGTTGAAGTTTATCGTTCCTTGAAGGTTCTTGATGGTGGTGTTGGTGTTTTCTGTGGTTCCGGCGGCGTTGAGCCCCAATCTGAAACCAACTGGCGCTACGCTAACGAATCCGAGGTAGCTCGTGTGATCTTCGTCAACAAGCTCGACCGTATCGGCGCTGATTTCTATCGCGTCGTTGACCAAGTTCGTAATGTTCTTGGCGCTAAGCCACTCGTTATGGTTCTGCCAATCGGCACCGAGAGCGACTTTGTTGGTGTCGTCGACCTCCTCACCATGAAGGCCCACATCTGGGATGACTCCGGTCTTCCAGAGAACTTCGAGATCACCGATATCCCAGCCGACCTCCAAGAGAAGGCTGAAACTTTCCGCGCCGAGCTCATCGAAACTGCCATCGAGCAAGACGACGAGATCATGGAAGCTTACCTTGAAGGCAACGAGCCTAGCATTGAGCAAATCAAGAAGTGTATCCGCAAGGGCACCATCGCTCTCGATTTCTTCCCTACGTTCTGTGGTTCAGCCTTTAAAAACAAAGGCGTTCAGAACGTCCTCAACGGCGTTGTCGATTACCTGCCTAGCCCGACTGAAGTCGAGCCGCAGCCTGAGGTCGATCCTGAGGGTAACGAAACTGGCGTTCTCTGCAAAGTCGATCCTGACGGTCCTTTCCGCGCTCTGGCGTTCAAAATCATGGACGATAAATACGGTGCGCTTACTTTCACTCGTATCTATTCAGGTCGTTTGAGAAAGGGTGACACCATCCTCAACTCCTTCACCGGTAAAACCGAGCGAATCGGCCGCATGGTTGAAATGCACGCCAATGACCGCACCGAGATCGATGTGGCCCAGGCAGGTGACATCATCGCATTGGTCGGTCTCAAGAACACTCAGACTGGTCACACTCTCTGTGATCAGAACAACCCTGCGACTCTTGAACCAATGGTCTTCCCAGATCCGGTTATCTCCGTCTCACTGGCAGCCAACGACAAAGCCAACGCCGAGAAAATGGGCATCGCCCTCGGGAAGATGGTCCAAGAGGATCCTTCCTTCCGCGTCGAAACTGACGAAGAGTCTGGCGAAACCATCCTTCGCGGCATGGGCGAGCTTCACCTCGACATCAAAGTCGACATCCTCAAGCGCACCTTTGGTGTGGAAGCTGAAGTCGGCAAGCCACAGGTCGCTTACCGTGAGACCATCACCAAAGCCATCAACGATAGCTACACTCACAAGAAGCAGTCTGGTGGTTCCGGTCAGTTCGCTAAGATCGATTATTCCATCGAGCCAGGCGAAGTGAACTCCGGTTTCGAATTTGAATCTAAAGTCACCGGTGGTAACGTTCCTCGTGAATACTGGCCTTCTGTTCAGAAAGGTTTCGAGCAGTCAGTTCTAGAAGGACCTCTCGCAGGTTTCCCACTTCTCGATGTCAAAGTCGTTCTCAACGACGGTGGATTCCACGCAGTTGACTCCTCGGCAGTCGCTTTCGAGATCGCTGCGAAGGCTGCTTATCGTCAGTCCATGCCAAAAGCGGGACCTCAGCTCCTTGAGCCAATCATGAAGCTCGACGTCTTCACCCCAGAAGAGAAAGTCGGTGACGTAATTGGTGACCTTAACCGCCGCCGTGGAATGATCGAAAACCAAGAGTCGACCCCGACTGGCGTTCGCATCAAAGCTAAGTCACCACTCTCCGAAATGTTCGGATACATCGGTGACCTCCGCACCATGACTTCAGGCCGTGGCCAGTTCTCCATGGAGTTCGACCACTACGCCCCATGTCCTAAGAACGTGGCTGAAGAAGTCATCGCTGAAACCAAGGCTCGTAAAGAAGCCAACAAGTAAACGGCAGACACAACTCTCAAAACGGGCACCCTCAAAAGGTGCCCGTTTTTT
>CAXIBU010000060.1:0-14435 GCA_964021555.1 uncultured Verrucomicrobiales bacterium
TCCGTCAGCCTCGCTTCCGGAGCTACCCTCAGCTTTAACGTTAGTGGTGTCGGCCCGGGTCAGGGCGGCACGGTTAGTGGCGGAGCTGGCGCGGGCGTCACCTCGGTTTACTCCACCACCGGTATCGATGGTCTAGCTAGCTCGACCTTCACCATTACTCTCAGCAACTTGGACTTGGACGGCGTCGGAGCTGCGGATGATACTGCATCTTTCACCTTCGGCATTGCAGCCACAGGTGGCAGCCCGAATGAAATCGACGACAACGGAAGTCAGTGGGGGGTTTCTGGTAATGGAGCTGGCCGTCTGAACGGCCCCGAGACTCTCACCTTCTCATTCGACAGCAGTTCAATCACTCTCGGCAACGGCTCCACCTATACAGGCCTCGTCGAGTTCATCGGTTTCAACGGCATCGACTTCAACCAGTTCACCAATGATGGCTCTGCCCCAGATGACTCCGCATCACTGGCTTTCGGAGGAGGTCTTCCTTCGGCAACCCTTACCGATGCCTCAAATACCTTCGGTGCTGATAGTGGAGACATGACGATTGGGGTCGCTTCCGCAGATTCTCCAAACGACGGCTTCAAAGTCCAATCACTCCGAGTTCGTTTCGGCCTCGAGCAGATCCCAGAGCCATCCAGCTCCATGCTCGTCGCACTCTCTGGCCTCAGCCTTGTGCTGCGCCGCCGTCGCTGAGTGACCTTTTGAAATAAGCGATCGTTCCATTTCAAGAGCCAGTCTCCCCTCAGGGTGACTGGCTTTTCTCTTTCCCCATTTATCGTTTTTCGTTTTCCTTAATCTGGCTCCAGCTCAACGAGTTCAAGCGGCAAGCTTAGCCCGAGCTCAAGCATGGCCTTCTTGATCTCTTCTTGCACTTCAGGGCTTCCATAGAAGGGTCCGGCCCCAGGACCGCCGTGGGTGTGAGTCTCCACCAGCACGAGCCCGCCCTGGACTACAATGAAGCTCGGATTCCCACTGTCGCCACCGATCAGTTTTTTGGCCTTAAAACCATCGCAGGGCCTCAGCCTCGCATAAGCGCCACCGATCAGGTTTTCAAATTCATGCACGTGAAGCTGCCGCGTCTTATCCGTCACCAACACTCGGCGACCGATCAGCGGTTTGAAATCCCGCCCTTTCAAGTCCAGCAAGGGGTAGCGAGCGATACTTGAATCCACCGTCTTATCTAACAAGCCGACCGATACATCAAACTTCGTCTTGGCCACACCGACAATCTTGCGAGCCTCGACATTGCCCTTGCGGTTATGAAAATGGATCAAGTCGCCGACTTTGCGCGGAAAGTGCCGCGCCATCACCACATGCCGGTCAGTGATCAAAGTCGCGGCGCGATCAGAATCCATCGCCACCCCAGTCAAGTCGTAGCGGAAAGCCCACCCTTGCTGCCAAGTCGATTTACCTTTCGGGCGATATTGCTTGAACAAGGACAATGAACTTTTCGGACCCGGCCACGCGCGGCTTCCCTCCGGGATCTGCGAAAATGCCGTGGTGCTCATCACCACCCCAAGAATCAAGCAGCGGAGTTTCATCTACGCCTCCACCCGATGTTGGAGCTCATCCCCTGCGACGAAGGCTTGGATACTCTCAGCTGTTGTCTTGGCAATGTTGTGCAGCGCCTCCTCGGTCAGGAATGCCTGATGCGAGGTAATCAGCACATTAGGAAAAGTCATCAGACGCATCAGAATGTCGTCTTCGATGATCTGATCCGACAAGTCCTCAAAAAAGATCCCGGATTCCTCCTCATAAACATCCAGGGCCACCGCACCGATCTTGCCCGATTTCAGGGCTTCAATCAGCGCCTTTCCATCGACCAGCGCTCCCCGCGAGGTATTTACCAGCACCACGCCCTCCTCGCATTTGGCAAAGGCGGCTTCGTCCATCAGATGATGCGTCTCCGGCATCAAGGGACAGTGCAGGCTGATGACTTTGGAACGATGTAACAGCTCGTCCAAGGAAACGTATTTCACCCCCTGAGCTTTTAGCTCGTCATTTTCATTCGGATCGAATGCCAAAATTTCGCAGCCAAATCCAGAGAGCAAACGACAGAAGACCTGACCGATTTTACCGGTCCCAACCACACCAACCGTCTTCCCATGTAGGTCGAACCCCATTAGACCGCCCAAGGAAAAGTTGTTCTCTCTCACCCTGGCGTAGGCCTTATGAATGTGTCGATTCACCGCCAGCAACAATGCCAAGGCATGCTCGGCCACGGCATACGGGGAATACTCTGGCACGCGAACCACGACCAATCCGAGCTCTTCGGCAGCCTCTAGGTCCACATGATTAAATCCGGCGCTGCGCAGGGCGATCAATTCCACCCCCTCCGACTTCAGAGCTTCAAGGCAAGGGCGATCGAGCAGGTCGTTGACAAATGCCACGACCACCCGACACCCCTTGGCTAGCGACGCCGTGGCTGCCCTCAGCTGATTATTGAACCAGAGGATTTCAAAATCCTCACTGAGCATCTCCTCGTAAGAGGCTTTTTCATAATCCTTGGCGGAAAAGATCGAGACTTGCATGCCGCCATACTCAGGCATCCTGCCAAAATGAAAAGACCAATTCCTCAGCTCAACATTTCACCCAACTGATCCGCCGTGAGCTCATGAGCAATCAAAAGGTAATCGCATTTCGGGCAGCGCCATCGTGCTGAAGCCATCTGACCAGTAGCCTCCAAAACTGGATGCTCAACGTCACCCATGTCACCTTCAAGCACATCCTTCTTAAAGACGATCAAGTGAAGAACCTTACCACTTTTCGTTTCCTTGAAGCACACCAGAGATGCCGTCTGCCCCTTGATCTCGATCTCGGCACAGCCAATCGACTTCATCCCTTTGAATCCCGGCCCGAGCATGTAGGGCACCATCGCCTTCTGCTCTTTGAGGAAGGCTTGGATCGAGGCAAATTCGCCGGACCTAAATTCCAGCTGACTCGGCCCCTGATAGGCATTCATCACTTCAGCCGCAGCGACTGTCCCTGCATTACCGGATTCAATGTCCTGCTGCAGGCCGATGACCACCCAAAAGCCCACCGCAAGAGCTGCTGCAATCGCCAAGATGCTTCGACTTTTCCGCCAGACACCAGGCTTATTGGTGACCACCGCCTCCTCACTAGCACCGGCCGAGATTAAAATTCGATCTCGCAAGTCTGTCGGCACTTCAATCGTGCCAAGCCCTTCCATCAGTGCATGGTCCATCTCTGCCAGTTGATCGTTATCTTCTGGCTGATCGCCCATCAGGACACGCGTCAAGCGGTCTTTGAGCAGTGGTTCCACCTCGACCGAGCCGAGCCCACGAGCAAATGCCACATCCGCCGCGCGCTCGGCAGCCAGCCATTCACCAAGCTCTTGATCTTTTAGCACCAGAGCCAAGGCCTCGGCAAAGAGCGGATCCTCCGCGTCGGAACCGTCGGGACGATAGCTCGCTAGCAGCCATTTTGCTTTTTCCTTATCCATTTGCTACTCCTTTCTTAAATGCGTTGGGGTCCACTTGGACCAAATTTTTAGGCGCGCTGGACGGCTCCGAGACCATTCGGCTCCGCAGCTGCTGCTTGCCCCGAGAAATGCGCGACATCACCGTCCCAATCGGAACATCAAGGATGGCTGCAATTTCTTTGTATGAGTGCTGTTGCAGATAAAACAGCGTCAACGGCGCGCGGTAGGACTCCTCAAGCTCTCCCAACAAGTCCAAAACACGCTGCCCGTCCATTTGCCTCTCCGTATCGGGGCTCTCCGCCTCGACCCGACTGACCACCGTGTCAAAGTCTTCGTCCGACTGACGTTTGCCCTTTCTGACCTGTGCCAATTGCTCCCGATACAAGGTCGTAAATAGCCAGCTCTTTGCCTTCGACTTGTCCTTTAACTGAGCGCCTTTTTCCGCCCAGATGCAGTAGGTCTGCTGCACCAGATCGGCTGCCACCTCCCGATTCTTCGACATCGAGAGAGCGAAACGGTAGAGCGCCTCGTAATGGAGATCTACCAGTTCTTGAAATTCCTCATCTGCTGCTTTCATCTCCATTAAGAGTAGTCCCCCGCTCCCCTTATTCCATCTTTTAGAAAATTACACCATTTGAGTTCGATTTACTGAGAGTAACCTTTAGGATCAATTCCTGTCTTATGAAAATTCGCCATTTCACCGCCCTCTTCGCCTCAGGCTTGCTGACCCAAGCTGGCCTTTCCCAACAGAATGACTGGGAGAACGAAGAGCTTTTCGCCATCAATAAGGAGCCCGGTCGCGTCTTTTCGGTGCCTCACGAGGGGGGTGTCAATCTCTCCAACCCTCAGACCGACTGGCGTAAATCCGAGCGCGTCCACCTGCTGAATGGCACTTGGAAATTCAACTACGTCAAGCGCCCCGAAGAGCGCCCGAAGGATTTCTTCAAGCCCGACTTTGATACATCGAAGTGGAAGGACATCGAGGTCCCAGGCAATTGGCAGACCCAAGGCTTTGGCAAGCCCATCTATGTCAACCAGACATACCCTTTCAAGCGCGACTACCCGCGCATCATGGGCGAGCCCAACAAGGACTGGACCGCCTTTGAATACCGCAACCCGGTCGGCAGCTACAAGCGCAGCTTCGAGCTTAAGGAGGGCTGGGAAAAGACTCCAGTTTTCATCCACTTTGGCGGCGTTGAGTCCGCCTTTTATCTATGGATCAATGGCCAAAAAGTCGGTTACAGCCAGGGCAGCTACCTCCCAGCGGAATTTGATCTCACGCCTTACCTGAAAACTGGCAAGAACGACATCGCTGTTGAGGTCTACCGCTGGTCGGACGGCTCCTATTTGGAAGATCAGGATTTCTGGCGTCTCAGCGGAATTTTCCGTGACGTCTTCCTCTACAGCACCCCGCCGGTGCGCCTGCAAGATTACCACTTCAAGCAAGAGCTTGATGAGACCTACGAAAATGCCAGCTTCACCATCGAGGCTACGCTTGAGAACCGACTCGACACTGCAAGCTTTGCCGGACTGAAAGCCGAGCTCTTCTCTCCACAAAATGAGCCTGTTTGGACAGGCACCATTGAGGCTGGCGGCTTCATTACCGGGCAAAAAAGCAATGTCACCCTTAGCGGCAAATTGCAGAACGTGCAGGCCTGGACTGGTGAACAACCGAACCTCTACCGCCTGGCCCTCACTGTCATCGACGATAAGGGCGCGGCCCTCGTCAACCACACCCACACCGTCGGCTTCCGCAAAGTCGAGCTCAGCTCCGAGGGCGAATTTCTCGTCAATGGCAAGCCGATCATCTTCAAGGGCGTCAACCGCCACGAGCACGATGCCGACAAGGGCCGTGCCGTGGACATGAAGTCGATGCTGCGCGACATTGAATTGTTCAAGAAATTCAACATCAACTCAGTCCGCCTGAGCCACTACCCTAACCATCCGGATTGGTATGAGCTGTGCAACCAGCACGGCATTTACATGATCGATGAGGCAAACATCGAGTCCCACGGTTACTATTACGGCGAGCTATCCCTCTCCCACCCGGAATCTTGGAAAGCCGCCCACGTCGACCGCTGCGTGCGCATGGTCGAGCGCGATAAAAACCACCCGGCCATCGTCATGTGGTCCCTCGGCAACGAGGCCGGCCCAGGCAAGAACTTCGATGCCGCCAGCGCTGCGATCAAGGCAATCGATCCCACCCTGCCGGTCCACTACGAGCGCTACGGCGGCGGGCACCCTGCTGTCGATGTCGATTCCGTGATGTATCCAAGCGTCGGTTGGCTCAATCAAGTTGGCGCTGCGGACAATTCACGCCCTCAGTTCATCTGCGAATACGCTCATGCCATGGGCAATGCCGTCGGCAACCTCGACGAATACGTGGCTGCCTTCGAAGAACACAAGCGCCTGATCGGTGGCTGCATCTGGGATTGGGTCGATCAGGGTCTTCGCCAGCCGATTCCCGCCGGCACCAAGACGCCCAACGGACGCAGCGACTACTTCGCCTACGGTGGCGACTTTGGCGACAAGCCCAATGACGGCAATTTCTGTCTCAATGGTCTCATCGATGCCAATCACAATCCCACGGCCAAGACCTACCACACCAAATATTGTTACCAGCCCGCCGAGTTCTGGTTCGATGGCAAGATGCTTAAAATTCGTAACGAGCACTTTCACATCAACCTGAGAGACCGCTGCGTGCTGAAATGGCGCTTGGAAGTCGATGGCGACCCGATCATGAACGGCAGTGCTAATATTCCCGACATCGCTCCGGGAGCCACCGCTGAAGTCGACCTGAAACTTCCGAAAATCAAGCCTGCCGCGGGATCGGACATCCAGCTCGTCGTCATGCTCACCGAGAAGGTCGAGAGCACCTTCATTCCTCAAGGTCATGTCGTCGCTTACAAACAGTTCCAAATGACCAGCCCCGGTCCCGAATTGGTCGATCCCAGCACCCTGGGCAAAGTCGCTCTCAAGCAAGCCGATGGAGCCTACCAAGTCAGCGGCGACGGATTTGTCGCGGTCATTGACAAGAAAGGTCAACTGACCTCGCTCCAATACGACGGCACCGAAATGCTCCAAGGCGAGGCCGGCTTCGAGCCAAACCTGTTCCGCGACGCCACCGATAATGACAAAGGCCTTTCCCGCTCCTGGGCGGCCGCTGGATTGGGTGAACTTAAACTCGCGGAGTCCTCAGTTCGGATCAGTTCACAGTCCGATAGCCATGTCCAGATCACTGTCGACCGCAGGGATGAAGGCAAGGGCTTCAACAATGAATCCTCCACCGCCTACACCTTCTTCGGTGATGGATCAGTGCTAGTCGATACCGTGCTTGCGCCTTCGAATTCTCAACTTGCCCTGCCTCGCATCGGGCTTCGCGCCTTGCTCGATCCCTCATTGAAATCCGTCACCTACTACGGCCGCGGACCCGAAGAGAACTACAACGACCGCAAGTTCAGTCAGAACATCGGCCGCTACCAGACCACCGTCGCCGATCTCTACACTGACTACGCTCGCACGCAGTCCATGGGCAACCGAACGGACACCCGCTGGGCCGCCCTGACCAATGACGATGGCAAGGGCCTGATGATCCGTGCCTATCAGCCGGTGCACTTCACCGCCCTCGGCTACACCGAGCAGCAGCTCGCCACTGCTAGCCACCCCCACGAATTGCCCGCCAGCAGCGCGACCGTGCTCAGCCTTGATGCCGCTCAGACGGGCCTCGGCGGTGCCTCTTGCGGCCCAGGCTGCATGGGCGAATACATCAAGACCGGCCCGGCCAAGCTCCGCTTCAGCATCCACCCGCTGAAGAAATCCGACGATCCAGCCAAGCTCGCCCGCCGCGCGTTCGCGGTCTCACCCAGCTTACTCATCCAGCGCAATGCCAAAGGACAAATTCAGACCAGTGGCACCGATGACGAACGAGGTGTCGAACTGGTCGCTGATGGCAAACGAATCGATGAAAATACCATTTTCACCGATGGCGGGAAGGTCTCAGCTCGCACTAAAACGCTTGATGGTGAAGTCCCAGCCGTGGTGAGCTCGCGCAGCTTCGGGAAAATGGTCAATCGATCGAATTGGAAAGTCAGCGCCAGCTCAGATGAAACCGACGGCCCGATCAAGAACCTCATCGATGGCAATCCCGCAACCTTCTGGCACACCCAGTGGAAAAATGCCGTTCCAGACCCACCGCACACCGCCACCATCGACTTCGGTGATGTCATGGAGGTCACCGGGGTGAAGCTCACACCGCGCAGCGATAGTGGCAACGGACGCGTCAAAGCTTACCGCATTTTAGTCAGTCTCGACGGCGAAAAATGGGTGACCGCCGCAGAGGGCAAGCTCCCCAACAATGCCAAGCCACAGGTAATCAAATTCAAGAAGACGGCCAAGCTCAAGCAGCTTCGTTTCATTAGCTTGGAAGCACACAACGGCCCTTGGGCCTGTGTCGCAGAGATCGAGCCGATCGAGGCCAAGTAGGGCAGAAAGGAGCACTTGCCGATTCTCACCAATGCCCCGTTGATTTATCCAGTCGACGGGGCATTTTTGTTCCAGTGCCGAGCGATGAATTGCTGGTGCCATATCTCACCATGACCCTTCTACTGATCCACCTAGGCCTCACCGCCGCACTTTTCGGACTGATCTGGACCATCCAGTTGGTCCACTACCCTGCCTTTCATTTTGTGGCACGCGAGCAGTGGTCGCGATTCCACGCGATGCACACGCGCAAGATCACCTTCATCGTCTTTCCCTTGATGCTCAGTGAACTTGGGATTGCTCTCTGGCAGCTCTTTCACGGCCCCGCCCCCCTACTCCTGATCGCTTGCTGCATCCCCATTCTTCAATGGTGCCTGACTGCCTTCCTCTTCATCCCGCTTCACCACAAGCTTTCCGATGGCAAGGACGATTCCGTCATCGCCCGAACCGTCAACCTCAACTGGCTCCGCACCGTCTTCTGGTCCGTGGAGCTCGCGCTGCTAGTCTTCCTTATCGTGAAGTAGGATTATACCACTTAGTGAATGAAAAGAGACGAATGCTGGAGTGATTTTTCGCATTGGCAAGGCGCGAAGAAGGAATGGTGCTGGCACCATGACTGAGGAGCAACGCCGCTAATGCGAAAAAGCGCCCAGTTTCTATTAAATCGCGGAGCGCACTCCCCAAAAAGCCCAAATAATCTCATTCGTCTCGTTTGATTTGCTAATTGGTATTACAACTTAAGCTCAGTCTCAGGCTCCCAAAGTCGGAACCCGCCCGTGAAGGCTGCCTTGTTGCTGACCCGTCGAGCCCCCGGGGGAAGCTTTTGCAGGAGCTTCGCATTTCCTCCTCCGATCACCACGTCATTGGTCACGAACGCAGCACTGAAAATGGCCACTATTTTGTGAACGTGCGCGCGCCAGCGTTTATTACCCATCCGAGCCAGCCCGGCCTTGCCGATGTATTCTTCGAAGCTGCGGTTATTTCGGTAAGGAAGGTGCCCTCCCTCCATCGGCACCGGCGTCCCATTCTTGATCAAAGTCGTGCCTAAACCCGTGCCCAGACCTAGGAATAACATGGTCCCGCCCTCATAAGCGCCAATCGCTTGCATTGTGGCGTCATTGATCAGTTTAGTCGGCTTTTTGAATGCCTTTTCAAAGTCAAAGCCCTTCCATCCCGTCCCCAAATTGTGCGGTTCCTTCACGATCACTCCATCGATGATCGAGCAAGGGGCCCCAATAGAGACCACATCGTAGTCCCAGTCCGCCGTCGCCTTTTTCACCTGAGCTACCATCTGCTTGGCCGAGCCATCCTTGATCGATGGCACTTTGACACGCTTCTTCACTCCCGTCGCCAGACACTTGACGTTGGAACCACCAATATCGACGACCAGAACTTTGAGTTGAGATTTTTGCTTTTTCACAGTGTTAGGATACCACAAGCCTACGAGCAGCACCCCGTCCTTGCAATCATCTATCGCAATCGAATTCTAACTAGGACATCTTTTGTCTCACCCAAGAACCCATGCTACCATCTTCCCAGCAGGGCTCGGCCGTCTCCCAAGACCTCATCACTCAATAATCTAATCACTTTTCCCCTAATGCTCACCTTCATCCACGCCGCCGACATTCATCTCGACAGTCCGCTCCATGGCCTCGGCACCCGTGCCGATGCCCCAGTTGATGAAATCCGCGGTGCCACCCGCCGCGCCTTGTCGAATTTGGTTGAACTCGCAATCGAAGAGAACGTCGACTTTCTCCTCATCGCAGGCGATCTTTACGATGGCGATTGGAAAGACTACGGCACGGGCCTGACCTTTGTTAGAGAAATGCGCCGCCTCGATGAAAAAGGCATCGCCGTTTACCTGATCTCCGGGAATCACGATGCTGAGTCGAAGACCACGAAGAAGCTTCAGCTTCCTGATAACGTTCACGTATTTCCCACCCGCAAGCCTGGCAGCATCGACCACTCCGAGCTCCCTGTCACCCTCCACGGACAGGGCTTTTCCCACCCTTCGGTCACCGACGATTTATCCGCCAACTACCCTGAGCCCGCCAAAGATCGATTTAACATTGGCCTGCTCCACACCAGCCTCGCAGGAGACCCCGAGCACGACAACTACGCGCCCGCCGACCTCAAGTCACTCGTTGCCAAGGGCTACGATTACTGGGCCCTCGGGCACATTCACCTGCGTGAACTTAAGCACGAATTCCCCCACGTCGCCTACTCGGGCAATCCCCAAGGGCGTCACATCAAGGAATCCGGCCCCAAGGGCTGCTACTTGGTCAAAGTCGATGCCGATCTCAAGCTCACCGACTTCGAATTTCGTGCCCTCGATGCGGTGCGCTGGGAACTCATTAGCATCGATACCAGCGATCTAGAAACTCAAGGCGAGCTCCTCGGCGGGATCCGCCAGAATTTGCAGAATGCCTTCGAATCCACCGAAGGACGGCTCCTCGCCACCCGAATCGTGCTCACTGGTTCCTGTGCCTTCCACCAAGAAATTCTCGCCAATCCCCAGGCCCTGGAAGCCGAGTGCCTGAGCATCGCACAAGGCATCGATCCCGAACTGATCTGGATCGAACGGGTCGCAGTCAAGACACGCAGCCGCGTCGACCTTCAAGAGCTTGCCAAGCGCGATGATCTCACCGCCATGGTGCTTGAATCACTGGAAAAATTCGAGCCCGACCCCACGCTGCCAGCCATCGCCGCGCTGCACTCGAAGCTCGCTCCCGAGGCAATCGACTCTCTCAAAACCTCCCCCAGTGAGATGCGCGATGAAGTAGCCGCCATCGTGCTCCAGGCCCTCGAAACTTCCCACTGAGCCTCCCACCTTTTCGAACATGCGTTTCAATTCACTCAGCATCCCCGCCTTCGGCCCCTTCACCGAGTTCAAGCTCGAATTTCCCAAGGAAGAATCCGACGTCCACCTGATCTATGGACCCAATGAGGCCGGTAAAAGCTCACTCCTCCGCGCCATCGAGGGCCTGCTCTACGGCATCCCGATGCGATCCACCGATGACTTTAAGCACGAGCACAAAAAATTCCTGATCGGCGCAAAGATCGCCGATGCCAAGAAAGAGCTCGAATTTTTCCGACGCAAGGGGCGCAAGAACACCCTGCTCGCCGCAGACGGCGCGACTTCTCTGGAGCCAGGCGAACTGAAGGCCTTTCTCGGCGAGGTCGATGAGGCATTTTTCAAACACATGTTCGGCTTGAGCACGGAGTCGCTGCGCGAAGGAGCCAAGCTATTGCTCTCCGGCGACAGCGACCTCGGTAAGCTCATTTTCTCGGCGAATCTCGGTGGTGGTGCGGTCGACCAAGCGATCAAGACCCTCGAAGAAGAGGCGGATTCCCTGTTCCGCGAGCGCGCATCGACCAAGCTGATCAATCAAGCTCTCAAGGCATTTGCCTCTCACGAAAAGGCCTCACGCGACCTCTCCATCTCAGCCAGTGCGTGGGACAAGTTGATGAAGGAGATCGAGTCCGCCCAGACCGATTTCAAATCCGTCGATCAGGAGCAAATTACCACCAGCCAGAAGAAGGCGCATCTTGAGCGCCTGTCTCAGGCCATCCCCGTTCTCAAAAAGCGCCAGGCCCTCAAGGCCGATCTCGACGAGATCACCCTACCCGAACTACCAACAAATTTCGCCAAATCCGTCCAGGACGCCACCTCACGACTCCAACAAGCCGCCGCCGTTGCCGACCAAAATACCAGCGCTCGCGACAACAAAGCTCAACAGCTCAAAGAACTCCCCGAGTTCGATGCCATCCTGGAGGACAAAGTCGCCATCGAATCCCTGCACCAGCACATCGGCAGCCATCAGGAGAGAATAGTCGTTCAGGCGGAATCCGAGTCCCAGCTCGCCCAGAAGTCCCAGGCGCTCGAAACTGCCCTCACAGACCTCGATCTCGATGACGCCGAACAGCTAGCCCAGCTGCCCGATCTCACCAAGCCGGATTTGAGCCGCATCCAGGCTCGCGCCGAAGCCCTGCAGTCAGCCGAAAATTCGCACCGCACGGGCCAAGCCGATCTCGAAAAATCACAAACACGCCTCGATCAAGAGATCTCCAAACTGACAGACTTGGGCGATTCCGACCTCAAGCCAGAACTTGAGGTCCTCGACCA
Organism: uncultured Verrucomicrobiales bacterium; assembly: GCA_964021555.1. Taxonomy (GTDB): domain Bacteria; phylum Verrucomicrobiota; class Verrucomicrobiia; order Verrucomicrobiales; family Akkermansiaceae; genus CAXIBU01. The sequence continues at coordinate 12,048 of CAXIBU010000060.1, forward strand.
GCGGATCAAGGACCACCTCGCCCACTCCAGCCTGCGCGAAAAATTGGAAAAAGAGGCCCGCAAGCAATCGAATTCACTCGACCAACTCACCCGGGAGCTCGGCCTTTCCTCATTCAGCCGGGATCAAATTCGCCAGCTTCAAGTCCCGAGCACCAGCCTCATCGCTGACTTCACTCAGCGACATGAGACCTACCTCCAAGAGCAAAAGCAGCAGCGCGAGGCAGCCGCGAACCTCGAGCAAAGACTCACCGAGATCGAGCATGAGCTAAAAGTCGCCCTCGAGGGCGAAAAGAAGGTCGTCAGCGAGAGCGACCTCCAGGCATCCCGCCAAGAACGGGACGCCCTCTGGCAACAACTTCGCCAACACCTCGAACAGGGAAGCAAAGCCGAAACCAAACAGATCGAGGCCCTGCCAAGCGCCATTAAGAACGCCGACCAAATCAGCGATACCCTGCGCGAAGACGCCACTCAAATGGCGCACTTACTCAAGCTCCAAAATGAGGGCGAATTGGTTAAAAGCAAACTGCAGAAACTCGGCGATCAATCCAAGACAAGCGCCGCCTCGGTTGAGAAACTTCTCGCCGAAGCCGCGACGAAAACGAATTTCATCGAAGGACGGAATCTCCGACTCCCCGAAGTCCAGGACTGGCTGGAAACCTGGGAACTTTGGCAGCAAATCGATTCCCAACTCACCGACCAAGAGCAAGAGCTAGAATCCGCCGACACCCAGCAACAAAACCTGACGGCCGATTTAAAAAAGGAGCTCGGGACCGAGGATGACAGTCTCGACTTGCTCGCCGTTAAACTCACTCAGATCGTCAACCAAACTCGCTCTAACAGCGGCGCTCGCACCACGATCGAAAAGTCAATCGAACAGCTGAAGCTCGAAACCCGAACCCTCGAAAACCAGCAATCTAACCGCAGGAAAGCGCTCTCCGATGCAACAGAAGATTGGGAGAAATGCATCGCCGCCCAATCCTTGCCAAGCGACGAAGAGCCCTCGGTCATTCTCACCATTCTACAAGCCCGCCGCCACGCGAAGGAGCTACAACAGGAGCTCGAGCAACTCGAAGCTGAGCGACGCACCCGCGCCGAGACCATCAAGCGCTTTACCACTCAACTGCGCGAACTCCACAACTCTCATCTGCCCCAACTTTCCTTCGATGAAACCCAGCCCGCCAAGAGCGTCGCTGCCCTCTGGGATGCCCTAGAGTCCGCCCGCTCCGCCGAAACTCGCAGCAAGCAACTGCAAGCCGACATCGAAGAGCTGGAAGAGCGCATCAACCAACAGGCCATTGATCAAAAAGCAGCTGAGAGTTTGATCGAAACACTGATCCACGAGGCCCATATCGACAGCGCCGAACAACTCAGCGGGGTCGTGCACCAGCTCGAGAGGCGTCACCGTCTCCAGAGCCAATTCGAAAGCACCAATGATACGCTGATCGAGCTCGCTCGCGGCAAATCAACTGACGACTTTGTCGCCGAGATCGAACAAGCCGAGCCCGACCGGATCGATGAACAAATCGCCCAGCTCAGCTCTGAACTCGATCAGCTCAAGCAAAGCCGCGACGAGGCACTCAGTCATCTAAATGCGAAACTAGCAGAACGACGCACCCTGGAGCAGGTCAATGACGACGCCGCAAATGCCAAGCAACTCGCCGCCAACGATCTCGCCACCGTCGTCACCCATTCCGAGCGTTTCATCCGCCTCCAGCACGCCGTCCACTTTCTGAAAGCCCAAGTCGAGCGATTCCGCGAGCAAGCTCAGGGCCCCATGATCCAGCGCACCTCCGAATTCTTCAGCAAACTTACCCTAGGCGCCTTCTCAGGCGTCGCCGCTCAATCCGATGAAGACGATCCCAAGCGCATCCAGCTAGTCGCCCTACGCCCCAAAAATGATCAGGACAGCGACGCTGCCCCACCCGAGCACGTCCCCACCAGCGGACTCTCCGAAGGCACCTGCGACCAGCTCTACCTGGCCCTCCGCCTAGCCGCCATCGACCTCCATCTAGAAAACCACGCCCCCATGCCCCTCATCCTCGATGACGTCCTCATGACCTTCGATGACGCCCGCACGCAGGCTCTCTTGGAACTCCTAATCCCCTTCTCCCAAAAGACCCAAGTCATCATCTTCACCCACCACCCCCACACCCAATCCTTGGCCAAAGCGCACACGCCAGCAGTCAAGCTTCAGAAGCTTTGATCACCTGCCTCACGGCTCTACTCTCCGCCGCAGATTTCATCTCAAAGGACTTATTTTCCGAGCAGGGAACCTTTTGATTGCCCAAATTCATACCTAACCCTAGATAAAATGGAATCCTCAGTCATTGGCTTGTTCGAATACACTCGATCGAGAGTGACCGATCAGGATATCATCGATTATTCACC
>CAXIBU010000061.1:0-14250 GCA_964021555.1 uncultured Verrucomicrobiales bacterium
GGGTGTTGTCTTGAGGAGCTTTGATATTTTCGAATTTTCACTTGGTTTCGGGCGGGGGGTGGAGTTGCTTGGGGCATGATTGATCCTCGAATTCCGCAGTTGGCTGAACAACTCATTGGCTATTCCACTCATCTCAAGCGTGGGGAGGTGGTTCTTATTGATCTCTTTGATGTGCCGGAGGAGGTTGGGATTTGCTTGATCCGGGCGGCGCGGGCTAAGGGGGCGATTCCTTTGTTGAAGCTCAATTCGGGTCGATTGTCCCGGGAGCTGGGGATGGGGGCGACTGAAGCTCAGTATGACCTGATTGCTGAATTGGACATGGCGCAGATGGAGAAAGTCGATGCTTACATTGCAATCCGTGGATCGGACAATATTGCGGAGGCTTCCGATGTTCCGGCGAAGCGCAAGCAGTTGGTCATGGAGAAGACGCGTCCTGTGCTGGACAAGCGGGTGAATGACACCAAGTGGTGCGTGCTCCGCTGGCCCACGCCCTCGATGGCGCAGCAGGCGGGGATGAGCACCGAGGCATTCGAGGATTTTTATTTTCGCGCCTGTCTTCTGGACTACAAGTCATTGCTGCCAGGCATGCGTGCGCTGAGGAAGCTCATGACAGCGACCGACGAGGTGCGCCTGACCGGGCCGGGGACGGATTTGCGATTCTCGATGAAGGACATCCCCGCGGTGCTAAGTGGGGGCAATTACAATGTGCCTGATGGTGAAGTTTTCAGCGCGCCGGTGAAGGAGAGTGTGGAAGGGACGATCTTTTACAATGCACCGAGCATTTACCGAGGAATCCCCTTTGAGCAGGTGACCCTGACTTTTGAGAAGGGTAAGATTGTAAAGGCGACGGGGGCTAGCGACTCGCAGACCAAGGATCTTAAGCGAATTTTTGATAGCGATCCAGGGGCGCGCTACGTGGGCGAATTTGCCCTTGGCTTCCACCCTGAAATTCGCGAGCCGATGCGTGATATCCTCTTTGATGAGAAGATCGCGGGTAGCTTCCACTTCACGCCAGGCCAGGCTTACGAGGAGGCCGATAATGGCAACCGTTCCCAAGTTCACTGGGATCTGGTGAGCATCCAGCGTCCCGAGTGGGGCGGCGGGACGGTCGAATTTGACGGCAAGGTGATCCGTAAGGACGGGCTGTTCCTGCCGAAGAATTTACAAAGTCTTAACTACGAATAAGCTTAATGGAGGCTAGTCAAAAGGGGGCGAAGGGCGCGGGGCGGTGGATTTTCACTGCGGTGCTCATCGGCCTGCTTGGCTATGCGGTGCTGTGGCCGCAGATCAAGGGCTACCTGGAGAAGCCCGCGGGAGAGGGGACCTTGATCGTGCTCCATGCCGATGGCACGCCAGCGGTCGGCGCTGAGGTAAAAATGCTGAACGCGGAGGGGGAATCGATGGGCCTTGAAAAAGTCGATAGCGAAGGGAGGGTCGATCTGCAAACGCTGGAGTGGGATCGGCTTTTGATCAGTGCCAAGCAGCATGGCTTTGTGCAGCGGGCGGTCGTTCGTGGGGGGGTGAAGAGCTGGCCTTTGACCATTCAACTGGAGGGTCCTTAATCGGAGGGGCCTTGAGATCGACACGTATGATGACTGGCATGAGGATTGTCTGTCTGCGCTCATCACTCTACCTTGCCACCTGATGGAAGCCGCTCGCGCCATATTTGATGCCCTTATCCCAATCTTGCTGATCATCGCAGCGGGTGCCTGGGCTCGAAAGCGCGGGCACATGGGAGAGCATGCGGACGAGCCCTTGATGAAATTGACGGTGAACTTTTTGTTCCCGTGCCTGATCTTTCATTCGATGCTGGGGAATCCGCTGATGAAGGATCATTTCCTGGTCTTTGGTTCGGCGGGCTTCGGCTTTGGGATGGTGGTTCTGGGGTGTTTCCTGTCGCTTGGTGTGGGCAAGCTATTGGGTTTTCGTAAAGGCGACGGCCTGCGCACCTTTGGCCTCGCCAGTGGGGTGCAGAACTACGGGTATTTCACGATTCCCTTGGTCGGCACGCTTTTCCTAGGCAATGGCGGGGACAAGACTCTGGGGGTGCTCTTTACTCACAATGTCGGGGTGGAGCTGGCGCTGTGGTCGGTGGGGATTGCGATTCTCAGTGGCAATCTGAAGTCGCTGACCCAAGCCTTTCGCAAGGGGCCAGTGGCGGCGGTTTTGGTTAGCTTGGGTCTGATCTGGACGGGGCTCGATGCCTTTGTGCCCAAGGTGATTTTGCGAGCGACGCAGGTGGTCGGTGCTTGTGCGGTGCCAATCGGGGTGTTCTTGGTGGGGATGGCGCTAGCCGAGCTGTGGGGGAAATCTCCGATAAAGCCCAAGGTCGTCGTGGGCGCGGTGATGGTGCGGAATTTAATGATCCCAGCGATCTATTTCGCCATCTTGGCTCTGGTGCCGCTGGAGCTGGACCTGAAACGGGTCCTGCTGATCCAATCGGCGATGCCCGGGGCGATTTTTCCAGTGGTGATTGCGCGCTTCTACGGTGGCCAACCCGATGTCGCGGCTCAGGCGACGATCGCTACGACGCTCGCCAGCTTGCTCACCTTGCCGGCGATCATTCTTTTGGGCTTGAAGTGGTTTCTCTGATATTTCCTTTGAGGCTTTACCCCAGCGCAACTTGAGCGCAAATTCGGGGACGAATTTATGAAGATTGGACTGACCCAATTGAACCCGACCGTCGGCGACTTTCCCGGCAATGCGAAGCGTATCCTAGCGGGATATCGCGAATGTCTGGATCTTGGTGCGGAGCTGGTGCTCACGCCAGAGCTTTCCCTGGTCGGTTACCCGCCGCGCGATCTGGTCTACAAGAGCCAGTTCATCCCCAAGTGTCTGCAAGCGCTGGACTATCTAGCTGGCGAGGTCGGGGAGGTGCCACTGATCGTGGGCTACATCGATCACAACGAGAGCAGCGCTCCGGGGCGTCCGTTCCGTAATGCGGCAGCGGTATTGCATCGGGGTCAGCTGGTGGCCAAGGTATTCAAGACCCAGCTCCCGAGCTACGACGTATTTGATGAACATCGGTATTTCGAGCCGGCGGAAAAATGCGAGCCGGTGGAAATTCTCGGCTATCAGATGGGCATCACGATCTGTGAAGATATCTGGACCGAGGAGTATCTGATGCGCCCGCTCTATCGGCGCGACCCTCTTACCGAGCTGAAAGATGCCGGGGCGGAAATGATCCTCAATCTCAGTGCCTCGCCCTACCACTATGGCAAGCCCGCTGAGCGCGAGAGCATGCTGGCTGCTCTCGCGGAGCGCCACCAGATGCCGATCTATTATTGCAATGCTCTCGGCGGCAATGATCAGCTGATCTTCGACGGGCATTCGCTGGCCTTCGACTCCGATGGGCGCTGCACGGCCCGGCTCGCCGGGTTCATCGAGGATTCCAAGGTGGTGGAAACCGATGATCACCAGCCCGCCAAGCCACTCAATGAATGGCCCGTCGCCGAGATCCACGATGCGCTGGTGCTGGGGCTGCGAGATTATGTGACCAAATGTGGATTTGACTCGGTCTGTCTCGGCCTGTCCGGTGGGATCGATTCCGCTCTGACGGCGGCGCTGGCGGTCGAGGCGCTGGGGCCGGATTCGGTGCATGGGCTCACCATGCCCTCACCTTTCTCCTCCGGGGGGAGTGTGGATGACTCCTTCAAGCTCGCGAAAGCGCTCGGGATGAGCTGCCAAGAGGTGCCGATCAGCGAGGTGTTCGAGGCGACAAAGGCGTCCATGAAACCAGTCTTCGACGGCCTGCCCGAGGGGATCGCAGAGGAGAACATGCAAGCGAGGATCCGCGGACTGTTCTTGATGTCGTTCTCTAACAAAATGGGGCATTTGCTTTTAACAACGGGTAACAAGAGCGAGCTGGCGGTTGGCTACTGCACGATGTATGGCGACATGTGTGGCGGGCTCGCGGTGATCTCGGATCTGCCCAAGATGATGGTTTACGAGCTGTCGCGATTTGTGAACCGCGAGCGCGAATTGATCCCTTGGACCACCATTGAAAAGCCGCCCAGCGCGGAGCTTCGGCCTGACCAGAAGGACTCGGATTCCTTGCCTCCATACGAGGTTCTAGATGCCATTCTGGAGCTCTACGTGAGTGAGCAAATGTCCGCCACGGACATCATCGAGAAGCACGACTTTGACGAGACCCTGGTGCGCTGGGTGCAGCGTAGGGTCGACCTGAACGAATGGAAACGCCAGCAAGCCGCGCCAGGCCTGCGGGTGACCAGCAAGGCCTTTGGGATGGGGCGCCGGATCCCGATTGTGCAGAAGTTCGTTGATTGATAAGGCTAGAGAGCGAGGTCAAATTCGCGGCATGGATTTGACCGCGATGGGAAATGCGTCCAGACTGCGGCGTGGAACTGAACGTGGAATTTTCGGCGGGCCGGCGTTTGCCACCACCGCCTAGGCTCTTTGCTCTGTATGAGGAAGGGCGGATTTCGCGTGAGCAGTGGCTCGAGGGGATGAGAATGCATTGTCTGCAGGCGCTGCGGGACATTCAGCAGGACCGGCTCGATCCTCACCGGGCGTGGATGGAGACCTTGCGCTGCAAGATGGCGGCCAAGCGCCTGCTCAAGAAGAATTCAGAGGCCGACATTCGCGAGGTGCTGATGGCGCTGAGCTGGGTCGAGGACTTTCCCATGGCCAATTACCTGTGGAATGCGGATCAGTGGGATTCGCCGCTGCACTGCTTCATCCGCGAGACCCGCGGTCCGATCTTTCGCATCCTTCATCTGCAAGTGACCCGCCTGCGCGCTGAAGTTCAGATCGAATATGGCAGCGAGCACAAGCCGGATAGGCTTCGCGAGAACTTGATCTTCCGCCGCGATTGGCGAGGGCAGTTGGCGCTGGAATCTCGCTCGTAAAAGTCGGCGATTGCCGTGCTTTTGACCTTGATGTCAGTGTCGTAAGGGGTCTTGCTTCGCGCATGCAAGTTTCAGACAAACTCTCCAGTCTCCGCGCCGAAATGAAAGCCGAGGGCATCGATGCTCTGATCGTCGGCAATGCCGATGCTCATAACAACGAATACACCTCTGCCCGGTTCAGGTCCCGTGAGTGGCTCGCGCACATGAAGGGCTCCAGCGGAACCGTGGTGGTGACGGCTGACTGGTGTGGTCTCTGGGCTGATAGCCGTTATTACGAGGCTGCGACGGATGCCCTGCAGGGCACCGAGATTGAGCTGATGCGCATGAGCGACGTCGATTGCCCGGCCATCGATACTTGGCTTAAGATTAACTTCGATGAAGGCAGCACGGTCGCCTTTGATGGGGCCGTCACCGGGCTCGAGCAGGCAAAGTCGTGGATCGATAGCATGGAGCCTGCCGGCCTGAAAATTCGCACCGACCTCGATTTGGTCGACCGTGTGTGGGTTGATCGCCCGGCTGACCCCAAAGGTGAGCTTTTCCTCGTCGACGTCGAATTTGCCGGCAAGAGCATCAGCGAAAAGATCAGCGAAGTTCGGGCCAAGCTGAAAGAAATGAAGGTCGATGCGCATTTGCTCGGCCGGACCGATGAGAGCTGCTGGTTGTTCAACTTCCGCGGCACTGACATCGAAAATACGCCGACCCCCTACTGCTACACGCTGATCACCCAAGACGAGGTGCTCTTTTTCATCGATCCAGATAAACTCACGGCTGAGGCCAAGCGTCGTTTCGAAGAAGCAGGAGTCACGCTCAAGGGCTATGGCGAAATCGTTGGCGCCCTCGAAGCGCTCGATTCCAGCACGCGCCTGCTTATCGTTCCTCGCTACACCAGCTACGCCCTGGCCAAGGCCGCCGATCATTGTGTGCGGATCAAGGACCGCGCGGTGGTGACCGACCTGAAAGGGGTCAAGAACGAGACCGAGGTCAAGCACCTCAAGCGCGCGCTGATCGACGATGGCGCAGCGATGGTGAAGTTCTATCATTGGCTCTACACCAGTTTGAAAAATGGCGAAGAGGTCTCCGAGCTCTCGGCCAGCCGCAAGTTGACCGCAAGTCGCGCCGAATTTGCAGGTTTCCGCCACTACAGCTTCGAGTCCATCATGGGCTACGGACCAGACGGCGCTCTCAACCACTACTCAGTCGATGAGAAGAGCGATAAGCCAGTCAAGCTGGAGAGCATCTTCCTGATCGATTCCGGCGGCAACTTCGAGCACGGCACCACCGATACTACACGGGTCATCCCCATGGGCGAGCCGACCCAAGAGCAGAAAGACGACTACACGCTCGTCCTTCGCGCCCTGATCGAGCTCATTACCTTGCAATTTCCAGAAGGCAGCACTGGTGCTCAGCTGGATGGCATTTGCCGTCAGTCGCTCTGGCTGGCAGGTCGTAACTTCAAGCATGGCACTGGTCATGGCGTCGGCTTCGGGCTCGAGGTCCACGAGGGGCCACAGAACATCTCACCGATCAGCAGCGAGAAATTCGTGCTGGGTCAGATCTCAACCATCGAGCCTGGCTGCTACCGTTCGGGTAAGCACGGGATTCGTATCGAGAACATGGTTCACACCGTCCTCAGCGAGGAGACCGAATTTGGCCGATTCTTCAAATTCGAAAACCTCACCTTCTGCCCGATCAACGTCGATCTGGTCGAAGCGAGCTTGCTCACGCCTGAGCAGGTCGATTGGCTCAACAGCTACAACGCCGAAGTTCTCGAAAAGCTCAGCCCTCTCCTGGAACCCGCCGAGATCGAGTGGCTCCAGAACGAGTGCCGCGCAGTCGCTCACGCCTAAGGGCGGCGGGATGACGGGGCTGAGCGGGTGATCTCCATCGGCTCAGCTCAGTAGGGAGGCTGCCGATGGTAGGCTTCGAATTTTGGTGTCATTTCGCGCCGCGAAATGAGCGTTTCCTTGCCTCCTTGCGCTTTTCCAACAAATCATCGATAACGCCATCGTCCTATCGCTATGAAATCCGACCAAACTACCGCTAAAGAAATCCCCGTTGGCGATGCGAAGGGTTTCAGGCGTCACCTTAAAGCTGATCTGCTTTCAGGTTTTCTGGTCTTCCTGATTGCGCTTCCACTGTGTCTCGGGATTGCCCTAGCCAGTGGCTTCCCCGCCATCGCAGGGGTCTTTACCGCGATTATTGGAGCTCTAGTGACCACCTTCATCAGCAATTCCGAGCTGACCATCAAAGGGCCGGCGGCTGGATTGATTGTGATCATCTTCGGGGCCGTGGAGAGTTTCGGTGGTGATGGGATGTTAGGTGGCTTTGGGGGAGCTGATTACTCCGCTTACCGGATGGTTCTGGCGGTGATTGCGGTTTCTGCGGTGCTGCAAATTCTCTTCGGGTTAAAAAAAGGGGGGATACTTGGCGAATTTTTCCCGCTGGCAGCCGTTCATGGGATGCTCGCTGCGATCGGCGTCATTATCATGGTTAAGCATATCCCAATCGTTCTAGGCGTGAGCGGAAAGGGGGAGCCACTGGAAATGGTGAAGGAGATTCCTCATTACATTCAGAATTTAAACCCGCGGATTGCCCTGATCGGCATCGTGGGAACCTTAATCATGTTTCTCTGGCCCACGGCGCAGCGCCGCAGCCGATTTTGTAAGTTGATCCCGTCTCCGGTGGTCGTCCTCTTGGTCACCGTGCCCTTGGGCATCTTTTTCAACCTGACCCACGAACACAGCTATCAATTCGCCGGGGTCGAATACAGCGTAAGCGAGAGATACCTGGTCAACATGCCAGATCACGCATTTGGCATGTTTCATGAGATCACCACTCCCGACTTTGGTGCCTTCAGCGGTGACTATTTGCCCGCGGCAATCAAGTGGACCCTGATGTTCTTCATCATCGGTTCGCTTGAATCAGTTCTCTCTGCCAAGGCGGTCGACGTGATTGATCCCTGGAAACGCAAGAGCAACATGGACCGCGATATCGTAGCGGTTGGCGCAGGTAACTTGGCTTGTGCCTTCGTCGGAGGCTTGCCGATGATCTCTGAGATCGTTCGCAGTAAGGCCAATATCGACAACGGCGCGCGCACTCGATTCGCCAATCTTTGGCACGGAGTTTTCTTGCTCGTATTTGTCGCCCTGATCCCAACTTTGATCCATCGTATCCCTCTAGCCGCGCTGGCCTCGATGCTCCTATTCACTGGCTTCCGGCTGGCCCACCCCAATGAATTTCGTCACGCTCTAGAGCGCGGTCGCGAGCAGTTGGCCATCTTTGTCGTGACCTTGGTTGGCGTGCTCATGACCGACCTCCTCGTTGGTATTATGATCGGAATTGCTCTGAAGATTGGCATCCACCTATTCAATGGAGCTTCAATCAAAGCCATGTTTTCGACAAAAATTGATTTTGACCACGATCACGAAAACCACAGTCAGGTCAAAATCCATCGATGCGCCGTCTTCACCAATTGGATTCCACTTCGAGGGAAGCTAATCGCGGAAGGTCTGGAGAAGAAACGAAACCTGACACTGGACCTCAGCGACTGCGACTTAATCGACCACAGCGTAATGGAGAAGCTGGGCGAACTCAAAAGCGACTTCGAGCGAGAGGGATTAGCCTTCGAACTCACGGGGCTAGACGCCCATCACAAGTTCTCACCCCACCCCCTAGCAGGCCGCCGAAGATCCCGCTGATCGCTCTCATCCAAACTTCTGGTCAAGTTCTCGAAAGACATCTGACGCAGGAATTCTCTGCGTCAAACCTTTGTCTAAGAGCTCAATTCTTCTCTCGGTCTCTTTGTTCCAGACAGTTGCCACGTCTGAGCTTACTGGTCTGAACTTGGTTCGACAACGGGACTTTGTTAGCTAGACTTCGATGCCATGCGAGGATGCCTTTCTCCATTTTTGATCTTCTTTGCTTGGATTTTTATCTACCCACTTTTGCAGTCGATTGAGGCTGGCCGGACGGCTGGTGTTGTTCTTTCTGGGTTGCTAATCCTAGCGTGCGTCTGCGGAATTATGGCTTTGTGGGGAGTCCCTGCGGTGGGAAGAGTGGTTGCGGCGATCGTGGGGTTACTTTTCACCTTTTTCTTTTTCGATGAGTGTTTGCTTGCCCTTGACGGTGAATTGAATTGGAGAGCGTTTGTGAATCGGGTCAACCTAGGTCCCATCTTCGGCTTCCTGTTCTTTGCGATCCCCTGTTATGTGTATGCAATCAGCGGGAAGGTATTTGTATTCGATGGAGAGAGGGAGGAAATGGAGACGCACGATTTTTGTCTAATGCTGGATCTGGATCTGTTTCATCACGAATTCGTGGACCGAATGCGGTCAGCTCTAGCGGCGGAGGTGGCCATCGAGAAGGGGCAAGTTTACCCGGACGACTGGCTGGAAGACTACGAGTTTCACTATAGTGACGACCTTGCCATTTTTCTCCATAGGGAGCACTTGCTGCAGGATTCCCGGTATCGCTATGATTTCCCCTTGGAACAGGTTCAAACCGTAGGCGAGACGGTTCAATTGTTGATAATGCTCAATAGAGCGGCTAAGGAAAAAACGTCGCCAAGCTATGATCAATCACGCCCACCGGAGTAGGATCAAGGGTCACCACAAAATCTGCAAAATTGAGGAAAACAGCATGCAAGGACCGCGGGTATCCTGCCCGCCCTGCTTAGCTTGAGCTACCCAGTATTGCACCATTGAACTCTGGACGAAAGCTCAGCAGTCCTCAGGCACCTTAAACGAAACACCACAGTCGAGGCACTTGAACCGAACCACATTGTCAAGTGTGACACGATTTCTCGTTAGAGCTGAGAAAGCTTGGATCAGTAAATCAGAAAGCGAGTGGCGTAACTCATAGTTCTTACTGCTACAGCTTGGACAAGAGTGGGGTCTTTCCTCCCGGATCTCATCGGTGATCTCGTTCTGGAATTCTTTCAATCTCGATAGATCTTTCCTGTCTATCTGAAGTTCTATGGTGGAGCCAGTTCCTGCAATCACACCAGAGCCTCCCTGAACAATTGAAACTGTAATACCTCGGCTACCTAGCCGTTCGGCGTCGCGCTGTGCTTCGTCGAGGCGAGAGTAGTTGGCAATCGTTATCATAGTGATGATGGGAGCATTCGTGGATGGCACTCCATTTCAAGGTTTCGCACGAAGGCGAATTTATTGAAAGGGAGGGTCCGCTGGGAAACTACGGCATTGGGCCCGATCGTCACAAGAATCAAAGCACGACCCCTCGGGTAATAAGGCTCTATTGAACAAGAATAGAATTTGATCTCAGGACGGAAGCTTGAGGGAGCTAGGCCCTACGAATCTAGGGTCGAGCACCATTGATCGTGATCCTTGGACCGCTTTAAGTAATGGTAGACTGTTTGCTATTTGAACAGTCCATCGATACTCAGGTAGCGCTCACCAGTGTCGCAGAGGAAGCAAACGATGGTCTTTCCGTTATTTTCAGGGAGAGCAGACAAGCGACGGGCGACTGCCACGTTGGCGCCTGATGAGATTCCCACTAGCATCCCTTCCTTCTTTGCAATCTCCCGACAGGTAGCAAAGGCCTCGTCTTCTGAGATCAGTTCAAAATGATCTATCACTTCGCGATCCAAAGCCTCAGGGACGAATCCTGGAGCGGTTCCCATGATCCTATGGGGGCGGAATTCTCCTAGCGAAATATAGGGAGCAATTTCTGGCTCTACCGCAATACACTGAAGGTCTGGTTTGCGCTCCTTTAGGTAGTTTCCTACGCCACTGATCGTGCCACCAGTCCCTAGCGCGGTTACCACGATGTCGACTCGACCTTCCGTAGCCTCCCAGATCTCAGGGCCAGTTGTGAGGTAATGAGCCTTCGGGTTACTCTTATTTTGATGCTGCCCGAGATAGAAATATTCAGGATGCTTCTCACAAATTCGCAACAGCTCTTCCTTAGCTCCTTTAGTCCCGAGTTCCTTGGGGGTTAAGATGAGCTCCGCTCCCAACGCCCTCATCACCATTCTGCGCTCTACACTTTGGATTTCAGACATCACAATCACCACTCGATACCCCAATCGGCAACCAATCGAAGCCAAGGCCATTCCTGTATTTCCACTCGTCGCCTCAATGATGGTATCTCCTGGCGAGAGGTCTCCACGCTCTTCAGCATCAGCGATGATCTGACTGACCGGGCGATCCTTGATGCTAATTGGGTTCATAAACTCACACTTTGCCAAAACATTGGCATCGGGGATCAGTCCGTTGAGCCGCAGCAGCGGTGTATTGCCTACGAGATCTCTCAAACTTTCAGCGATATTCATCAGTGTTGGTCAAATACGTTAATTGGAGGAGATGGTGAAATCACTCGTCGGATACCCTGCGGCCAGTATTCGGTGAACCCTCCCATCCACGGCTTCAGCGATGAAATAGTCTCCAAGCATCGCTTTACCCTGAACACTCGCTCCAGGTGCTAGTTTTTTGTAAAATACGCGGGACCCACGTTTCGAGATCGCGTAGATATTTACCGCTGATTCATGGGTGTTTTGGATGGAAATCTTTACTTCGATCTTGCTGTTTCCCGATTGCAGTTGTGGACTGATATCCAGCTTTCGACGAGGGAACTCTGCCTGCATCGTATTTACTAGAGCGGTTTTATTTGCAGGCTCGATCGTTTCAAAGATATTGATGTTCTCCTGAGGGTCATGAATTTGGTCAAATATCTCTTGGAAACCAAGCTTTCCAGAGGCTACGTTGCGCCACTCCACGTAGCGATATCGGGTGTCACGAATCGCATAACCCATGTATGTCTTTCCTCCGTGATGATGGATGTATTGGCTGCGGACAAAGTCACGGAAGTCGCCATCGGGCTCGTCCAAAACTGTTTTAAAGCTCTTACCCTCGGCTTGAGGGTGTAGAGGAATCCCCGCAAGATCACACAAGGTCGGATAGATATCCACGCTTTCGATTAAGGCTTTCGTTGCCTTCCCATTTCCCTTTGCTCTCGGGTCATAGACAATGAACGGAATCCTCGTGTCGATCTCATGGTTGGTCATTTTACTCCATCCATTGTGTTCACCCAATTTCCACCCGTGGTCGCTCCAAAAAACAACAATGGTGTTATCGGCTACGCCGGCCTCCTCCAGCCCTTGCAAGAGCCTACCAATCTGTGCGTCCACAAAGCTTATGCTCGCGCAGTATCCATGGATTAGCTGTCGGGCTCTTTCGTCGCTCAAAGTCGCCTCGTTTGGTGCAGGCATATCGGTAAAGTCACAGTAATGCCTCAGCTCATAGTTGGTGCCGATCGCCATCGGAGCTCCGTCCCTCGGCATAGATCGATTCTCCGCTAGGGGAAGCTTCTCTCGGTCATAAAGATCCCAGTATTTCTTTGGCGGAATGAAAGGTAAATGCGGTCTAACGTAACCTTGAGCCACAAAGAACGGCTGTTCTCGTTTCGCTAGTCGCTTAATGGTAGCGATTGCCATATCCGTAGTTGCCCCGTCGTGAGTTTTTGAGTCGTCATTGGTCAGGCAGGGATGGGATGCGTGCCCTCGCAATGTAGACTTGCCCCAGAAATCGTCTGGAAGCTTCGCTCGGAGACGTTCTTTCTCCTGCAACAGCTCCTTCGAATAGGTCTCGGCAAGGCCATCGGGATTCTTGACTGGCTCACTCCATGACTGCGGGTCTGGTGTCGGATTGTGGTATATTTTCCCGTAACCAACCGCATGATAGCCGAATTTTCGGAAATGCTGGGGTAGGGTAGTCACGTGTGGCGCCGATTCTCTAAAATGCACATTGAGATCCCAACAGCGAAGCGTATCTGGCATCATTCCAGTCATCATGCTGGCACGAGAAGGGTTACACACCGCTACGTTGACATAGGCATGCTCAAATTTGACTCCCTGATTGGCTAGCCTGTCGATATTTGGACTGTAAATATGCGAAACGCCATAACACCCCAGATCCGGGCGCAAGTCATCCACGGCGATAAATAGGATATTCGGCTTTGTGGCCCCTTGCGCTAGTCCTAGAGTCACAGACATTGCGAAGAGCAAATTGGCGATTCGTGATTTCATCATCTTCATGCTCAGATAATAGCTCTAGTCTCTGTCCTACCCATGTAATTCAGCGAAAAATAATACGATTCGTCACTTGTTGAAGGTAATTTCGTGCAAAATGGCCTGTGTAATAATACAATCAGCCTCATGTTGCGCAAAGAGTTTCAGAAGTCCATCGAGTCGGGTCACCCCAGCCGACTTACCCTCATCACTGAGCCAAGCGACAACACTTTCGAGCAGCTCCACTTTAGCTATCCGCACCACAGGCTCGTCGTTTGCACCAGCGGCTTTGCGACTTTCTACATTTTTGACGAGGGCGCAACGACGCAGATCAAACTGAACGAAGGGGATGGATTGCACGTAGCTCCGGGAGCGTATTTCCGAAGTCAGAACGACAGCCCATATCAGAACATTGGTGTGTTACTACGGGGGAACTCATCGGACATTTTCCTCAACGATCACAAACATCAACATCATCACAGGTTGATGCAACGAGCTCAGCACGATGACTCAGCTCTCAAAACCTGGTTTGATCAGTTGGCGTGCTGCTCGAACTCGTCTGAGCAGCTTCTCCTCGCCAAACTCATCCTGACTCGCTACTTGCAGCTGCTAGCGAGCGAACGCTCATTAAGTTCACCCGAGCAGACTTTCGAAAACATCGTTGCCTACATTCACAAGCACTATCACCTGACCCTCAATAGGCGGGAACTGGCAAGCAAGTTTGGCATCCATGAGAACTACCTGAACCGCCTTTTTCAGCGCTACAAATCGAAGAGTTACTCGAACTATCTTGAATCGCTGAGACTTTCACTCGCCAAAGAGCTTCTGATTCGCACCAATCTTCCCGTCACCAAGGTCGCCGAAGCTTCTGGTTTCTATCATTCCTCTTATCTGAGCAGACGTTTCAAGCTGAAGTATGAACTTACCCCCCTTCAGTTCCGTAGGCGTGTCCGAGGAATTGCATAGATCCGTTGCTTATCATTGGAGACTGGCATCGAAACCTCGACCTGAGTTGGCCCGTATCGGCACCGTTGAATGATGGAACGCAGCCATCCTGAAAGCTTCGAGATACACAAAAAGGGCTCTAGGAGAACAGCAGATATCACACCCGCCCCCCCCCCGTAGCTTGGGCGACCTTCGTGCACGACGGAATTCGGAGTTCCCATCTTATGCCGAAAAGCTCATTAACTACCCAATTTCCAAAGCAACCAATTCACGACTCATGTTTCCTTAGCCTCAGCGCGAAAAATTCAAAGAGTCTTCAGTGCTTGAGGTGGCGTTGATTAGGGGCGAAAGTTTTCAAATGCGATCATAGGATCGAAATTTGAAAGTAGCCAGAAAGGCCTTCGACTTGAT
>CAXIBU010000062.1:0-14204 GCA_964021555.1 uncultured Verrucomicrobiales bacterium
CTAGAGGGCGAGACCGAGTGATCGGCTGGGATAGCGCTGGAAGATTGGTTTACTCCATATTCAGGTCGCCACTAGCCACTTTCACAGGACGTGATCCACTGAAACACCTCGTCTTTCTTGAGGTTCGTGCGGATGGGATGACTGTTGTGAAGGTAGAGCACGAAGAGGGAGTGTGGAGGCGCGGTGATTGATTGCCAAAGACTGCAGAACAAAATGCTGCGTTGAGAGAGCGAGGTGAAAAGGCCCGCGGGGAATAGTCAATATACTGCTACCCACTGACTAGATCGGATCATTTTTAGGTTCGACTTGTGGTATCGTCTTTGGTGTGGAGGGTTTTGAAAGACACGGGGGCTTTTGCAAGGGTGGCTTGAGGCTGTGCTGAGGCTGTGCTGAGGCTGTGCTGAGGCTTTGAAAAAGCCTTCTCCATGGTGGGACGCTTAGAGCTCTTGGGCTTCTAGCCAGGTGTTTAGGATTTCGATGGCGGCGGCTTGGTCGATGAGGTGCCTTTGGTTCTTGGCTTTGCGCCCGGCGGAGCGCATTTTTTCGCTGGCTGCGACGGTGGTGAGGCGTTCATCGACGAACTCCATGGGGAGGTCGGGCAGGCGCTCGGCGAGGGTCTTGGCGAAGGCGCGAACTTTTTCCGCGGCGGTGCCCTCGGTGCCGTCCATTCGCACGGGGAGCCCGACGATCATGCGCTGAATTTGGCGCTCTTTGACGAGTGTTTGGAGTCGGTCCAGGGGATCGACTTTGTTGACGTGGATTGACTCGACGGGGTGGGCGAGGATGCCAATGGGATCCGTCGCGGCAACGCCGATCCTTGCGTCGCCATGATCGATGGCCATGACGGGGTGCTGGACTTCAGTGGGCATGTTCAGACGAGGTCTTCGGGGAGGAGCTTGACGAGCTTCTTGATGTCATCGGCTTGGTGGCGGTTGGCGATGAGGAGGGCATCGTCGGTCTGAACAATGATCAGGTCATCGACCCCGAGGAGGGCGACTTTGAGGTCCTTCCTGGCATTGAAGACGATGTTGTTCTCGCTATCAATCTCGGCGAGATCGGTATTGGTGCGGTTGTTGTCACCGGATTCGTCGAGGTATTTGGCGACTGAGATCCAGGAGCCGACGTCATCCCAATCGAAGGTGGCCTCGATGTTGAGGACGCGGGAGGCCTTTTCCATGAGGGCGTAGTCGATGGAAGTCGGGTGTAGCTGGGAGAACTGGGCATTGACGCAGGCATGCACGTCCTTGGCTTGGCGGACTTCCTGGATGAAGTCGGCGAGCTGGGGGGTGTGTTTGCTGAGTTCGCTGATGAGGGTTGAGAGGCTCCAGATGAACATGCCGGCATTCCACGAGAAGCTGCCTTGGCGGAGAAATTCTTCGGCGAGTTCTTGGTTCGGTTTTTCGCGGAAGCGCACGACTTCGAAAGGCGAGTGATCGAGGTTGAGGTCGGGCAGGGAGGCTTTTTTACCGCGCTCGATGTAGCCGTAGGAAGGGCAGGGCCAGGTGGGGCGGATGCCGATGGTGACGAGAGAGGGGGTATTTTCAGCGGTGGTGATGGCGGCACCGAGGACGGATTGGTAGGCCTCGACATCTTCGATGAGCTGATCGGCCGGGAGAACGAGCATGGTGGCCTCTGGATCGAGGCGTGCGATCAGGCCTGCGCCTAGTGCAACGGCTGGCGCGGTATCGCGCTTGGCGGGCTCGGCAAAGATATTCTCGGCGGGCAATTCGGAGGCGACTTCGCGGACGGCATCGATCTGCAGTTCGTTGGTCAGGATGAGGATGCGCTCAGGGGGGATGAGACCTTTGAGGCGGGAGATGGTCTGATTGAGCAGGGTGGTCTCTCCCATCAGGTTGAGGAGCTGCTTGGGGCGCTTGTTGCGCGAGAGGGGCCAGAAACGGGTGCCGCTGCCGCCAGCGAGAATGAGTGCGTAAGTTGCCATGGTAGAGGTGGTAAAGTGAAAGCTGAAATGCTGAAGAGGATTTAGGGATCAGGGGAGCCCTTGTCAAAGCTCGCATTTCACTGAATTTAGACTTTCGGAATCCGAACTTAGGCATTAACTTATTCACATGCCCGATCAGAAGCCCATTTCATCCCACGACTGGAAAGACCGCTCAGCCTCCGCCGGACCGGCGCTCTTAGGTTGTGCCGCAGGAGTTTTACTGGGAGAGGCGCTGCACAATGGTGCCAAGAAGCCGGTAGTTCTTAGCTTGGCTCTTCTCGGAGTCGCCGCGCTCGCTCCTAATGCAGTGGCTGGTGTCTTGAACCGGGTCGCCGGGCCAGATACGCGCCGTGGTCATGCGCGCCGCTTGAATACGATTCGCGACGGCGGATTTGCTGCTTCCGACCTTGGTGTCGATGAGTCCGAAGTGGACTACGAAACGCTCGGCGTTTGAAGCTCGCTCGGCGTTTAATCGCTATTTTAGAGCGCTGCTAGCTCAGGCTGTCGGCTGTTTGTCGGCGTCGTTAGACGTCGCTCTCGGGCAATTCACTCCTCCGACGACGAGGACGATTTCGCCCTTGGCCTTTTTCTGGCGGTAGATCTCGTGGAGGGCCTGCGCGCTCATGCGCTCGAAGCTTTCGAAGGTCTTGGTGAGCTCACGCGCGACGCAGACGGGTGCATCAAACGCGATATCGGCGAGGATTTCCAGTGTTCCCGGCAGTCGGTGGGGGCTTTCGAAGAAGAGCGAGGTGTGGCTCGCTTCGAGGGCCGCTTCGAGCTGCTTGCGGCGCTTGCCTTTTTTGACTGGAAGAAATCCGCCGAAGAAAAACGCATCGCTGGGCATCCCCGATCCGACCAGTGCGGTGAGAACGGCTGATGGTCCAGGTAGAACGGAGTAGCTAACACCTGCCTCCTGCAGGGCGGCGAGTAGTCGGTAGCCAGGATCGGAAATTCCAGGCATGCCCGCGTCTGAGATCACCGCGAAGGTCTCACCTGCTTGTGCCCGGCTGACCAATTCGGGTGCTCGGCCAGCCTCATTGTGCTCGTGGTAGCTCAGCAGGGGCTTGGAGATGTCGTGGTGCTTGAGCAAGCGACCTGAATGGCGGGTGTCTTCACAGCAGATGGTATCGACCGAGCGCAGCACGTCGAGAGCGCGAAGGGTCACATCGTCTCGGTTGCCAATAGGCGTCGGGACGAAATAGACTGAAAACTCGCGAGGCTCAGAGGCCATGAGTGATGCGGGAAACCAGGTTGATCGCGATCCCTCGCGCGAGGTCGGGGAGTGCGGAGGTCCTCGCCAGCTGAAGGTTTTCCTCTACGAAGATATTGGTCCGGTTGGTGACCGTGCCTTCGAGCAGGACTTCCTGAGTATTGTTGTCGATGACCTGGTAGCTTACGGTTGCGATAACCGAGAGTTCCTGAGGGCGCAGAGCGTCCTCCCGCGAGAGACGCAGTGGATTGTAGTCAATCTCGCTTACGACGCAGCGCAGGGTGGCATCCGCTTGTTTTGCGGAGGCGATGCGGTAGGTGCCGTCCGTGGTCAGTTGGTCGACGGTGGCATTGGTCATGTAGACCTGAGCGCGCGGGGTGATGGTCTCGTTCTGATATGTGGGAACGTAGAGTGATTTGACGTGATTCAGCTGCGAGGGCTTGCTGCCACCGAGCTGGTAGCCGGTGCACTGAGTGAGCAGGCCACTGCCAAGTGTCAGAAGAGCAAAGAGAAAAAGTCGTAGGATCACGGAAGGCGATGATTAAGGTTTCGCTCCAAGAGCGGTAAGGGCATCAATGGCTTGCTGGCGATAGGGGTTGTTGCCCTTGGCTTTCAGCACTTCGCGGTAGTAGAAGATGGCAGAGGAGTTTTGCTTCTTCTTGCGGTAAAATTCGGCGATTTCGAAGCTGCGCCCGACATCTTCTCCTCTTAGCAGTCCGATTTTTTGCCTGGCCTCTTTGGCGCGCTTGCCATTCGGGTAGCGCTGCAAGTAGTCAGTGAAGGCATCCCGAGCGGCATTAAGGTTCGAGCGGTCCTGGTTGCCGCCGGTGGCGTCCTTCATCAATAGATCACCGATGCGGAATTGAGCTTCGGGAGCGTATTGGCTGTAGGGGTGCTGATCGATGACCTTGACGAAGGCCTGGCGTGCTTTCTGGGTTTCCTCGCGGTTTTCGAAGAGTTCGCCGATCCGGAAACGTGCCTTAGCGGCGGTATCGGTCTCCGGGGCATTGCTGGCGACCGTCTCGAGCATCTTGGCGCAGCGAGAGGCGGACATGCGCGACTTTAGGCCGAGGAAGTTATTCTTGAGGTCACCATCGACGGCGGCAAATGCGAGCCTTTCCTGGCGGCGAAGTGCCTCGGAATAGAGGTCGGAATTTGGATACTTCGTGGACAGGTCCGAGTATGACTCAAAGGCATCGAGCGGCTCCTTGTGGTTTTCGTAAAGCTCGCCAAGGCGCATGTATGACGGTGCCGCGACGGCTGAGAGCGGGTGATCTTTGATAATCTCCTGGAAGGCCTTTCTAGCGGTCCGATCCTTGCCCCTGGCGATGGCCTCTTCACCTTGTTGGTAGAGCTGCTGAGCCTCGTTATCGACGGCGGTCATCGTTCCCGCAGGCGGGACGACGTCCTTTTGGAAGAAGCTGCCGCAGGAGCTGCATGCTAAGGTCAGGCCTAGGCCTGCAAGGAGGTTAAGAACAGGTAACTTCATCGTGTTAGGAGTTATGAGTGACAAGGCGATTCAGGTCAAAGGGAAATCAGTGATGGGCGCGTGCGGGTCGATTAAGAATTGCCGTAGACGGCGTCCGGATCGAAGCGTTTGGTCCCTCCATCGACCCATTCCATCATGACAGGATCTGACTTGAGGTCTTCTCCGAATGGGATTGAGCGGTAGAAACAGCCTGAGCGGCCGGTGTGGCAGGCTCCCTCGCCGATTTGCTCGACCACCATGACGATGGCGTCCTGGTCGCAATCAGTGCGAATTTCCTTCAGCTTCTGCACGTGACCGCTGGTGGCTCCCTTGTGCCAGATCTCCTGGCGGCTGCGGCTGTAGTAGACGGCCTCGCCTTTTTGCAGGGTGAGTTTCAAGGAGTCCGCATTCATGTAAGCGAGCATCAGGGGTTGGCCGGTCTTGGCGCAGAGCGCGACGGCAGGGATGAGGCCATCGGCGTCAAATTTGGGGGCAAATTCGAGAGCTTCTTCGAGCTGTGGCTTGTCTCCGCGGTCGGTGAAAGAAATGGTGCTGTCCATGGTGATGATTTTGTGTGGAAGAGGGGTAGGAGAGAGAGGGGCTAGGGTCAAAGACGATTTTTAGGAAAGGGCCTGACTTCTCCTTTGCGCAGGGCTCGGCGGTAATCGCGCGGACTCATGCCGCTGTGTTTTTTAAAGAACTGGGTAAAGTAGGTGTTGCTGGAGAAGCCAAGCTCCTGGGCAATCTCGGTGATTGGTAAAGTCGAGCTGTTGAGGAGCCGGGCAGCGCGCCCCAATTTGGCCGCGTTGCGTAGTTTCAAGGGGGAACTTCCTGTTTCTTCGGCGAAGCGTTTGCGAAAAGTGTTGTATTCCGTGCCCAACGTGGAGGCGATGGATTTGAAGGGCTGATCGCTCTCGGTGACGAGTCTTGAGGCGCGCTCGACCCAAGTTTCGCGGCCTTTATGGGAATGGAATGAGGATCGATTGAGGTGTTGGTTGATCAGGCTCTGAATTTGGATCAAAGTCGCCTCGGGTGATTTTTCTGAACTCTGTGGAATGCGATCGATCAGACCCATCGCCGAATCCAGGGAAGTATGCTGGGCGAAGGAGTTCTCAGTGATCTCTAGTTCCTTGCACCAGAGGTCGAAGATGGGGCCACTAAAGGTGATATAGGTCTCGTCCCATTGGCTGCCAGGAGATGGGTTGTAGCAGTGGGGGCGATTGGGGAGGATCAGAATGCTGTCTCCTTCTCGAAGTTGCCGATCAGCTGCGCCGGGGCTTTGATAAACGCCTTCACCACGGTTGAGATACACGAGGGCGTAACATTCCAAGCTGCGGTATCGAATCATCCCTCCCTCGGAGTTGAAGATCCGTCCCGCCAGTTGAAGCTGCCCCAAGGGACTTTCAACCTGGCGCTGAATGATCTCGTGGTAGCGCTCTGAGTTCGACATCGGATTTGATGATGGGGTCAAAAAAATACAATAGGAAGACAAAAACATAAAGTTAAGGCGGGTTTTCGGGTCAACTTGTGCCTTTTGAGGTCTTCTTCGGGACAAATTCGACGGGAGCCCTTCACGGATGGAAGAAACTGCTTTAGCATCTGGTAATAACTACGATGTCCGACACAAAAAAAACGAATGATAGCAAAGCGCCGCAGGTGAAATGGCTCAAGCCCCTGGGGCTGGCGATTGCCGTGGTTGGTGGCTTGCTGTGTGTGGCCTTGGGAATCTTTGGGACGGTGGGCGAGGGAGCTGATTCTGAGTGGACCCTTTTTCTTGGGCGTTTTCATCCGCTCATTCTGCACTTGCCGATTGGAGCGCTCTCGGTGGTGGGCCTGCTCGAAGGGGGGCGTATTTTGACCAAAGGGAAGTGGCAGCCTGATGTGAGCCTGGCGCTTGGCTTCGCAGCGGTGAGCTCAGTAGTGGCGGTGTTTGCCGGATTTTTGCTAGGTCAGGATACGGGCTACGGTGCAGAGTTACTTCAGGATCACTTTGTTTGGGGCTGCGGATTCGGAGCGGCCGTTTGCTTCGCGTTTGGGGTGCAATTGATGGGGAGAGATCGCGCGCAAGGCCTCGTCAGGTTCTCTTACCTTGGAATCTTGGCCTTGGGATTTCTTGGGATGACCGTTGCGGGTCACCATGGGGCCTCGCTGACCCACGGAGAAACGTATTTGACCGATCAAGCACCAGCTGTGGTGCGGAATCTTCTCGGGCTGCCAGAGCGGCAAAAGAGTGCCTCCGAATTGGCTGACCTGGAGGCGGCGAAGCCGCTGGATCAACAGGTCTTCTTCACGGCACACGTCGAGCCCATCATGGAATCGAAGTGCTACCAGTGCCACAACGAGAACAAGAAGAAAGGCAAGCTGATGATGGTCAGCTTGGACGATCTCTTGAAAGGGGGCGATGAGGGCCCTGCGCTGGTAATTGGAGATGCCTCTAAGAGCAACATGATCGAGCGCATCACGCTGCCCGACGATGATGAATATCACATGCCGCCGACCGGTAAGGAACAGGTCACCGAGACTGAATTGGCTGTCTTGACTGCTTGGATCAATTCGGGGGCAAGCATCGATAAGACGATCGGGGAGCTCGACCTGCCGGCTGAAGTGGTCAGTCAATTGGGGGCCGCAAAGGCGCCATCGGAGGCTTCGGTTTCGGTAGAGAAAGTCAAAATGCTGTCCGAAGACAAAATTCAGGAGCTCGAACAGGGGATCGCGGAGCTAAAGTCTCAGTTCCCAGGCGCTCTCAATCTCGTTTCGCGAAGCGGCGAAGAGCTTCGGTTCAATGCCGCCGGGCAGCGTGGCTTCAATACCGAGAGTCTCAAATCACTGGAAGGAATCTTCGCAAAGATTGTCGACCTCGATCTTTCAAATACCGAGATCGATGCCGAGGCAGTCGCCCTGATCGCTCGGATGCCGAATTTGCGCAGCCTGAAGTTGAACCAGACTCAATGGGGGAATGCGGAGGTCGCGGGACTCAAGGGCTTGGAGAAGCTCGAAATTCTTAGCCTTTTTGGCACCAAAGTCGGGCCGGGGCTCGATCAGGTGGTCGCCGATTTCAAGGGCCTCAAAAGGATCTACGTTGGGGCAACGGGGGTCGATCAAGCGGGTGTCGATGCCCTGAAAAATATCGACGGGCTAGAAGTCGTCTCAACTTTCTAAAAATATGAATTTTCTCAAAAAACTACGTTACCAACAGCTACCGTCTCTGGGCCTCGCCCTGGGCTTTTGCGGTATCATATCCTGTTCGGAAAAGGGGGGGGATTCTAGTGAAGTCCAGGCTGACGCCGTAGATGTGCCCGAAGTGATCAGCTTCAACGAGCACGTCCGGCCGATTCTGAACAAAAACTGCATCGCCTGTCACGGTGGCGTGAAGGCAGCCGCAGGTGTGTCCTATCTGTTCCGCGACGAGGCCATCGTTAAAGGTGATTCCGATGAATGGGCAATCAAGCCCGGATCTCCTGAGGAATCGTTGATGCTCAAGCGGATCGTCGATAGTGAAGACCCGATGCCACCTGCCGACCATGGTCACATGCTGAGTGAGACCGAGGTGGCGATCCTGAGCAAATGGATCGAAGAGGGGGCCGAGTGGGAGGTCCACTGGGCCTACCGGGCACCTGAAAAGCCAGAGATCCCAGCTATCGAAAGCATGGAGGGAGCGGGAGCTCTTGAAAATCCGATTGATCGCTTGGTCGCTGAGCGCCTGCAAGAGGAAGGACTAAGCTTCTCTCCGCAACAGGAGCGTCGCCGACTGATGCGGCGCATGTCGCTGGACCTCACCGGGCTGCTTCCGGAAGAGGGTGACTATGAAAAATTCGCGGACAAGCCGCTGAGTGAATTCGCAGATCAACTGCTATCACGCTCAAGTTATGGTGAGCGCTGGGCATCGATGTGGATGGACCTGGCTAGGTATGCCGATACGATGGGATACGAAAAGGACTCCCACCGGGACATGTGGCCGTATCGTGACTACCTGATCAAGAGCTTCAATCAGGACAAGCCCTACGATCAGTTCATCGTCGAGCAACTAGCAGGCGACCAGATCCCAGAAGGCACGATGGAGCAATTGGTCGCGACCGCCTTTCACCGCAACACCCAGACCAACATGGAGGGTGGCACGGACGACGAAGAATTTCGAATCGCGGCGGTCATTGACAGGAATAATACGACCTGGGAGGTCTTCCAGGGCACGACCATGGGCTGTGTCCAGTGCCACAGCCACCCCTACGACCCCTTCCGTCACGAGGACTACTTTAAGAGCTTCGCTTTCTTCAATAATTCCGAGGATGCGGATGATGCCGATTACCCGAAAGTCCTGGTTCCGAATGATCAGGCGAAGTTCCCTGAAGCCATCGAGCTAATCAAGCAGATTGAAGCGCTAGAGCAGGCTAACCGAAATACTTTCACGAAGCTTGCGGACAAATTCGATTGGGAGGTGATCAAGCCGAACGAGCAAAGCACCACTGGCACGGGCAAGTTGATCTTGGATACCAAGACGAATGCGATCCAATCAGAGGGGACGATTCCTTGGTCGGCCACTTACTCGGTCAAATTCGGCGCCCCTGTGAATCAACTCGGAGCTCTCCGTCTGGAGGCACTGGTTCCTGAAGGCGCAGCAGGCAAGGCGAATGACGGATTCCAGCTTTCATTCGTTGAGCTCAATATGATCCATCCTGATGGAAGGACGGAACCAATCGAGTTTCAGACGGTCTTTGCCGACTACTTCCGTAGCGACACTGACCCGCGGCAGGTCTTGGCCAATTCGGGCGGCGGCTGGACGGTCTTTCCGCATATCATCAAGGACCGCGAACTCGTGCTCGTGCCGAAAACCAGCGTGGCGATCCCTGAAGGGGCGACTTTCGAAATGAAGCTCCATCACAAGCGCTACCACGAAACCAACCGGGCCAGTCTCAAGCGTTTCCGCTTATCGATCTCCGAAAAGGATGATTGGATGAAGTTGGCCGCCTCCGAAGAGCAGAAACAAGCGGTAGCAAAGGTCAATCAATCGAAGTCCAAGCTAAATTCACTAGGCGGCCCGCGCCTGCCAGTGATGATGGAGCGCCCTGATCGCGAGCGCCGTGACACGCATGTCTTCGTGCGAGGTAACTGGATGACCAGTGGTGAGAAAGTCGAGCCTGGAACTCCAGAGAGCTTGCCCGAATTTGACGGCACCACACGCCTCGACCTGGCCAAGTGGATTGCCTCCGAGGAGAATCCGTTGACCGCCCGCGTCATTGTGAACCGTCTCTGGTTTGAATTGTTCGGTCGCGGACTGGTGAATACTCTGGGTGACTTTGGCACTCAGGGCGATCAGCCGACCCACCCTGAACTTCTCGACTACCTCGCGATTCGCCTGATGAAGGATCACGAATGGAAGCTCAAGCCACTGCTCCGCGACATCGTGCTAAGCGCGACCTATCAGCAGACTTCTCAGTGCTCACCCGAGCTACGCGAAAGAGATCCCTACAATCAGTTGTTGGCTCGCGGGCCGCGCACTCGATTGACCGCAGAAATGGTTCGCGACCAGGCACTCCAGGCAGCGGATTTGTTGAGCCGCAAGTCCCTCGGGCCATCGGTCATGCCCTACCAGCCAAATGGTGTTTGGCAGACCGTTTATTCAGGTGCCAAATGGGTAACTTCGAAGGGTGAGGACAAGCACCGCAGGGCACTTTACACCTACTGGCGCAGAACGAGCCCTTATCCGAGCATGATCACCTTTGATGCTCCGAGTCGCGAGGTTTGTGCCATTCAGCGGATCGATACCAATACGCCATTGCAGGCTCTGGTGAGGCTCAATGATCCGGTCTATTTCGAGGCAGCACAACGCTTCGGGCAACAAATGGTTGCTGATGGAAAGCCGCCTCGTGATTCCATTCGCGCCGTGTATTTCGAGCTTACCGCTCAAGAGCCCACGGCAGCCACACTCGACGAACTCGTAGCACTCTACGAAAAATCGCTCGCAAGCTATCAAGGCGATCCCGCCAGCTCGGCGAAAGTCGGCACCAGTCCTGAGGAAGCCGCCATGACGATTGTGGCGAACATCCTCCTTAATCTTGACGAAACCTTAACCAAATAAGGCCATGAATATTGCTCAACAAATTGTCCACGATAGGCTCCAGCACATCACGCGACGTCACTTCTTCCGCCAATGCTCGACCGGGCTCGGGGGCATGTGGCTGGCCGCTAATGGTGCCTCATTTGCCAAGTCTCCCTTGGACATCAGCCGCTCAGCGGATGCTCCATTGGGGCCCTTGCCTCCCCAGTTCCCAGGCAAGGCCAAGCGAGTGATCTTCATGCACATGGCCGGCGCGCCGAGCCAGCATGAGCTCTTCGATTACAAGCCCGAGCTAGAGAAGTTGGACGGCAAGGACTGCCCGCAAGAGTATCTCGAGGGCAAGCGATTCGCCTTTATTTCAGGGGTGCCCAAGATGCTCGGCCCTCAGTTCCCATTCCATAAAGCCGGCGAAAGTGGACAGTGGATTTCCGATCGTCTGCCGCATTTTGAAAAAGTCATCGATGACGTTTGCTTCGTCAAATCCATGACCACCGACCAGTTCAACCACGCTCCCGCGCAGCTGTTGTTCCAAACCGGACAAGCTCGCTTGGGCTATCCCTCACTGGGCTCTTGGGTGACCTATGGGCTGGGCACCGAAAACCAGAACCTCCCCGGGTTCATGGTGCTGGTCTCTGGTGGCAAGGTCCCGAGTGCTGGAAAGTCGATCTGGGGCTCAGGGTTTTTGCCTTCGGTTTACCAAGGTGTCCAGTGCCGCTCGAAAGGCGATCCAGTGCTGTATCTCTCAAATCCGGATGGCGTTTCGCGTCACATGCGCCGCGAGGCTCTGGATACGCTGAATAAAATCAACGCCAAGGCCTTCGAAGACGTCGGTGATCCCGAGACCTTGACCCGAATTTCTCAATACGAAATGGCCTATCGCATGCAGATGAGCGCGACGGATGTCATGAACATCGAGGAGGAGCCCGAGTATATCAAAGAGATGTATGGGGTGCAGCCCGGCAAGGAATCCTTCGCCAACAACTGCCTGCTCGCGCGGCGTCTCGCGGAGTCGGGAGTGCGCTTCATCCAGCTCTACCACTGGGGCTGGGATTCGCATGGTGCAGGCGCCTCTGAAGCTCTCAACGAAGGCTTTAAGTCCCGCTGTAAGGAGGTCGATCAGCCGATGGCTGCACTGTTGAAAGATCTGAAACAGCGTGGCATGTTAGAAGATACCCTGATCGTATGGGGCGGCGAATTTGGCCGGACACCGATGCGAGAGAACCGCGGTGGCGCCGAGATGAAGTTGATTGGCCGTGACCACAATCCGGGCGGTTTCACTGTTTGGATGGCTGGCGGCGGGGTCAAGCCTGGCTTCACCTACGGCGCGACCGATCCGATTGGCTACCAAGCCGCGGAAAATCCGGTGGAGGTGCGCGACCTGCATGCGACCATCATGCATGCCATGGGCTTCGATCACCAGCGCTTGAGCTTCCCGTTGCAAGGGCTCGATCAGAAGCTGACCGGCGTCAAGAAGAGCAAAGTCGTGCACGACTTGTTCGCTTGATGGCGGCTTTATCGATCACTTGGTTTGACCCACCATCGCAAGCTGCTTAGGTTTGCGTGGTGGACGATAATCTTCTGACAGAACTCGGTGGTGATAGTTACTTCATGGGCTTGGCTCTGAAGGAGGCAATGAAGTCGTATCGAGCTGGCGAGGTCCCGATCGGGGCGGTGATCGTGAAGGATAGCGAAGTGATCGCTCGTTCATCGAACCAAGTAGAGACCCTGCGCGACGCCACCGCTCACGCGGAAATGCTGGCTCTGACCGCAGCTCAGGAGTCGATGGGGGATTGGCGCCTGGAGGGCTGCACCTTATACGTCACCAAGGAGCCTTGCCCCATGTGCGCTGGTGCCATCGTGCATTGCCGCCCTGATCGGGTCGTATTTGGCTGCCCTGACGACAAGGGCGGTGCTGCTGGAGGCTGGATCAACCTGCTCGATGCGAATCCGCCTCTGAATCACAAATGCGAAGTGGAATCCGGCGTTCGTGGCGATGAATGCCTATCAATCATCCAACAATTTTTCCGCGAAGCACGCGCCAAGGCGAAAGAAGCAAAACTGCTAGAGCGCGCCAAGCGGGAGCTGAACTGATGAAGATCTTCTGGCTGGTATTTTTGCTGCTGGGGACGGTGAAGGCCGCGACCTGGGTGGCGAAGGACGGCCGGAGCTTCGATGGTGAGCTAGCTGGAAGGCGGGGGGATGCGCTCTTGATTCGCCCCGAGGGGAAGACGTATTGGAGTGCGGTTTCGCGAGCGACTTTGAATGCGGCCAGTCTCGAACGGGCCGACCAGTGGCTCAACGACCCCGCGAATTTGCAACGGCAGAAATGGCGAATGGCCCTCTGGCGAGCGTGGCCGAAGACGGTCAAAGTAGCGCCTGTTAGGCTGCTTGAGTCTGCGGAGGACGGCATGAATTTTCGATCTGCCCACTACCAAGTCCAGAGCGACCACCCGATCTCTGAGGCTGCCGCGCAGAAGATATTGGAGCTGGCGGAATCCCAATGGCAGTTGGTCAATCAATTGCCGCTGTATTTTCCCCGAGCTGACCAGCCGCACGAGGGTGCGCACTTGATCCGGCTTTTCAAAACACGCGAGTCTTACGAGAGGGCGGGAGGCCAGCCCGGCACGGCCGCGATGCACTGGCTCAAGTGGCGAGGCCGCGAGCGCAAGCCGGTGGTCGATGCGGTATTGATCCCTTTTGAAAGCTTGGGGCTGGATTCAGGGGATCAATTGGAAAGGCAGTCGTTTGGGATCATTCGCCACGAGCTGGTGCATCAACTGATGAGCCCCGAGCAAAAGCGTGAGGCGTGGCTCCTTGAGGGCATGGCTGAATTTGTCTCCACGATCCCACTGCAAGGAGACCGTTTTATCCTGACCGCTCACACCAAGGCCATTCGTCAGCACTTGGCAGGCGAAGCCAATGGCGGCCATCGCCTTGCTCTGGGAAAGTCGATTGGTTTCCCGCCAGTTGCCACCCTCCTACAAATGGACATCCGAGCGCTGATGCAATCGCCGCGGTTACACTATGGGGAGGCATTACTAGTCATCCATCACCTCGCCGAGAGCCCGCAGGCGCTCCTCGCGCAGCATCTCGAATTGATTGCTGAAGCGAAGCAAAAAGAATCCGCCAAGCAGCTCCTGGAGTCCGCCCCTCAAATCGAAAGGCAGCTCCGCCAAAAATGGTCAAAACAGGGGCTCGATCTGAATTTCAGATAGTCGCCGCCGAGATGGGTGAAGCACCCTGGCATTCAGCCCCTCGAATTGACGATGGTATTGCGGAGTCGCTGGTGCTTGCTCGCTGGAATTTCCTTCGAAAAGCTGATGCGGCCATTCGAGGTAATCCAGATTTCTCCCGACTCCACTCCGTTGTGGCTGCACGTGGATGAGACTTCCGACAGAAGTTTGCTGCTTAGCCTCCCTTTCCTAGCACGAGCGACCCCGCCTTCGATGCCGATGGCCTGGTTGGCAAATAGTCGCGAGAAAAACTTCATCTTCGTGAACTAATCGATATGGGACAAGAGGGGCGTCGACTT
>CAXIBU010000063.1:0-14044 GCA_964021555.1 uncultured Verrucomicrobiales bacterium
TGGTATCAGCAGCTCTTTTCAGTCTGGGCTTGCAGAAAAGCCATTGACTCTCCAGCCTTGAGGCGTCCTCGGCTTGATGGCTGAAAGGCGCTTGATTCATCATGAAGATTCTCATTACCGGCGGAGCTGGATTCATCGGCTCACACCTCGTTCGTGCCCTTCTCCGTGAAGGTCATGAGATCGTGGTGATCGACGACTTTAACGACTACTACGATCCCGCAATCAAGCGCGATAACCTGAGGGAACTCATGGATCAGATCACCCTCATCGAAGGCGACATCCGCGATGAGCAAAAAGTCGAAGCTCTGTTCAGCGAGCAAAAACTCGATGCCGTCATCCACCTCGCCGCCCGTGCTGGCGTGCGGCCCTCCATCGAAGATCCCAAGCTCTACTTCAACACCAACATCAACGGCACCTTCAACCTGCTGGATGCCTGCCGCCACCACGGAGTGAAGGACTTTATCTTCGCTTCTTCCTCGTCGGTCTACGGCATCAACAAGAAAGTCCCCTTCGCCGAAAGCGATCCCATTACCCGAACGATTTCGCCTTACGCCGCCACCAAGCTGGCGGGTGAGCAGATCTGTTCGAACTACGCGCACCTCTTTGGCATCCGCTGCATGTGCCTGCGCTTCTTCACCGTCTACGGCCCGTCACAGCGCCCAGACCTCGCGATCAGTAAGTTCACCGACCGCATCTTGAACGACCAGCCCATCCAACAATACGGCGATGGCTCAAGTGCGAGGGATTACACTTACGTTGAGGACATCGTCGAGGGCGTGGTTGCCGCGCTTAACTACCGAGAGTCCGACTTTGAAATATTCAACCTCGGCGGCAGTGCCACGACCAAGCTCAGCGACTTGATCAAGCTCGTCGAGCAGGCCTGCGGCAAGAAGGCCATCATCGAGCAGATGCCCGACCAAGCTGGCGACGTCCCAGCCACCTATGCTGATGTTTCCAAGGCACACGAATTGCTCAACTACTCCCCCGCTACCCCCATCGCGGAGGGCATTGTCAAATACGTCCAGTGGTATCGCGCCCGAACGGGCATGGAAAATGCCTAGCTCCCATGAAGATCGCCATCATCCGTAATGAATGCTCATACACCAAGGGCGGCGCTGAGCGCTACGCGGCGAACTTGAGCAAATGTCTCTGTGAGCAAGGGCACGAGGTCACCGTGCTGGCCGAGCGATACGATGAGAGCATTCACCCGGACCTCGAGTTCATCCCAATCAAAGTCAATCGCTTCAGCTCCGCCACGCGAACCAACTCCTTCAACGAAAATGCGCAAGCCGCCCTCGCAGGCCGCGAATTTGACCAAGTCATCGCCCTCTCGCGGAGCTTCCCCAGTGATGCCTTTCGAATTTCCGACCCCATCCACCGTTTCTGGATGCAAATTCGCTACCCCGGCGCTCTCAATCGTTCGCTACAATCACTCAACCCGCGCCACAAGGCCATCCTTGAGATCGAAAAACAGATCATCGATCCCGCGAACACACGCATCGTCATCACCAATTCAAAGCTCTCCAAAAGGCTCATCGCCGACCACTACCCCGATTACCCCCAGGATCGGATCCACGTGATCTACAATGGGGTCGATTTGGAGAAATTCGCCCCCGATGGCGAGCACCAGCCCTCCGCCGAACTCAAGCTGCTCTTCGTCGGCCACGATTTCAAACGCAAGGGGCTAGCAGCGGTGATCGATGCCGTTTCGCTCGCGCAGAAAAGTGGCGTCAACTGCCAACTACGGGTCATCGGCCGCGACAAACCCGAGGCCTACATCGCCCAGGCGGAGTCGCTCGGCATCAGCCAATCCGTCACCTTCGAGGGAGCGACCCAATCGATCCAAGACGCCTACCGTCAGGCCGACCTGTTCCTATTTCCTTCCCTCTACGACCCCTTCGCCAATGTCGTGCTCGAGGCCCTCGCCTGCGGTGCCCCGACTTTGACCACCACCACCAATGGCTCCTCCGAGGTCGTCAACGAGGATCAAACGGGCTACGTCGTCGATTACCCCTCCGACCAACTTTCCGAACAAATTGCCGCCTGCATTCAGAAATTCGATTCTCTCTCGACCGAGCAACAGCTGCAAATGCGCCACGCCGCCCGTCAGACAGCGGAGAAGTTCACCATCGAGAACAATGCCGAGAACGTCGTCAACGCCCTCAGCCAGCCATGATCCACCTCGATGAAAAGGCTGCACTTGGCCAGGGCAAAAGCCGCCTCATTTTCCAGCACCCCGATCACACCGATCAGCTGATCAAGGTCATCAGGCCCGATGTTATCGAAGATCGCTTCGGCTCGGGAACCAAGTGGTATAAGCGACTGCGCCGGTTCGGGCGCTTCATCTCCTACCAGCGCGAGATCGCCGAATACCTCGCCGTGCGCGCCAAGTTGGACAAAGATCCCGAATTTCTTCCCAAGATTGTCGGTTTCGTGGATACCACTCTCGGCCTCGGCCTCGTATCCGTGGCGGTGAAGGATGAGAACGGTCAGCTCGCCCCGCCGCTCAGCCATCTCCTCAAAGAACACCGCTACGATGACAAAGTCGCCGCCGCTCTCGAGACCTGCTTCCAACAACTCCTCGACTGCCCCGTCATCCTCTCCGACCTCAATGTCGGCAACTTCGTCTACCTCGAAAAAGAAAACCGCTTCGTCATGATCGACGGCATGGGAGATGCCAACCTACTCCCCCTGAAAGCCTTCATCCCAGCCTACAACCGCCGCGCCAAGCTCAAGCGCTACGAACGATTCCGCCAGCGGATTGAGCGGTATAAGAGGAGCTTCAACTACCCCTCATGAATCAACCCAAAATCCAGCAACTGTCTTCAGAACAACTTGCCGAAGTCGATTCGGCCCTGCTGGACCTGCCCACTCGTGGGTCATTGATTTATGATTCACCAGACCAAGCGATCCATCGTTTCCAAGTCGACCAACTCGACCTCATCGCGAAGTCTTACTCGCTGAGAACTTTTAGACAAAAGGCAGCCGCATTTTTCAAAAACTCGCGAGCTGACCGATCCTACCGCGCTGGCCTGCGATTGAGAAAAGCGGGCATTAATACGCCACAGCCCTTCCTGCTCCGACGCCATAAAAGCCAGCACATTCTCGTCACCGAATTCTGCCCACACAAGGCGCTCCTCGAATGGCTTGAGGGAGGAGAAGAGCTGCCAAGATCCGTCCCCATAAACATTCTCAAACTGCTCCACCAACTAGCCGACCTGCAGTGCAGCCACGGTGACTTTCACGCCCGTAACCTTCTAATCGACCAAGAAGGCATCCCCCATCTCATCGACCTTGATGGCGTGCAGAGCAACTCCAGTCAATCGGCCATTATCCGAGATCGGGACCGTCTCCTTAAATCGCTCAAACCACTTCAGAACCACTACCAAGATTACCTCAGCGTCCTCGGTGCGCCGGGAAGCCCCCTCCCTGAGCTGTCCAAATCTTGATCAGCAAACGACACCCAAACGAGCCTAGCATTCTACTACAATTTCTCTCTCTATCGTGAAGCGCCAACTTGGTGATCAAGATTGACATCAAGCCTGCTAGCTCTAACCTCTGCCAGCTAAAATCACGTCTGAAGAGACGCCTTCGAACCACCGTTTTCCCATGATTTCCTATTGCACCAAGTGCCTTCTCCCTGACACCAAGCCAGACCTAAGCTTCAACGACGAAGGCGTTTGTAATGCCTGTAGCAACTTTGAGAGCAGGGTCGAAGTCGATTGGGAGTCCCGCCGCGCGGAACTTGATCAAATCCTCGATCGCTACCGCAAAACTGATGGTTCTTACTGGGACTGCGTCATTCCCGTAAGCGGCGGCAAAGACAGCACTTTTCAGGTGATCCAAATGCTAGAGCTGGGAATGAACCCACTCTGCGTCACCGCCACCACCTGCGATTTAGCTGATATCGGCCGTGACAATATCGAGAACATCAAGCGTCTTGGCGTCGACCTCATGGAATTTTCTCCGAATCCGAATGTTCGCGCTAAGCTCAACCGCATCGGGCTCAGCCAAGTCGGCGACATCGCCTGGCCCGAGCACGTCGGAATTTTCACCATCCCCGTGCGCGCTGCGTGCCAATACAAGATCCCACTTATCGTCTGGGGCGAGAACTCCCAGAACGAATACGGCGGCCCAGCCGCAAATGCGAAGAGCAACACCCTCGACCGGCGCTGGCTGGAGGAGTTCGGCGGCCTCCTTGGCCTGCGGGTCAGTGACCTAGTCGGGATCGACGGCCTCCGCAAACGTGACCTTCTCCCTTACGTTTACCCGTCCGATGAAGACCTCGCCTCCGCTGGAGTCACTGGCCTCTTCCTCGGTCACTACCTGCCATGGGACGGCTACTCCAATGCCCTTCTGGCTCAGGCCTACGGCTTCAAGACCTTGCAGCAAACGGCAGAGGGTTCCGTGGTCAACTACGAGAACCTCGATAACCACCAGCACGGCATCCACGACTATTTCAAATTCCTCAAATTCGGTTTTGCCCGGGCGACTGACATTGCCTCTCTGCACATCCGCCGCGGCCGCATCAACCGCACCCAGGGTCTTGAGCTGGTCAAACGTCACGATGGCAAATTCCCTCTCAGCTACCTCGGCAAGCCCCTCGAAGACATTCTTGAAAAAATCGATATGAGCGTCGATGAATTCACCAAGATTTGCGACAAATTCACCAATAAAAAGATCTTCGAAAAAGATGCTCGCGGACAACTGATCAAGGACCGTAAAGGCAACCTCACCAAAGTGAACTACGACAACGTTTGATTCATGAGCGTCATGATCATCGATTACGGCATGGGCAACCTCAGCTCCGTGCAGCGGGCATTGGAAGAGGTTGGGGCCGCAGTTTTTATTTCTGATCAAGCATCCGACATTAAGGAAGCCTCTTCACTTCTGTTGCCAGGCGTAGGCGCCTTTGGCGAAGGAATGCGCAATCTGCGCGATTCCGGAATGGCGGATGCTATCCTAGCCGCTGTTAAAGATGACGGCATCCCACTGCTGGGGATCTGCCTCGGCATGCAACTTCTCGCCGAGCACGGCGAAGAAGGCGGCCCGCAGGAAGGGCTCGGATTGATCCCAGGGACCATTCGCAAGCTTAAGGTCAACGAGGGTGAGCGCCTTCCCCACATCGGCTGGAACGAGGTCACACCAAGCGAACCTCACCCCATGTTTGAGGGAATTCCCGACGGCTCGGATTTCTACTTCGTCCACTCCTACTATTTCGATACCCCTACCCCTCTCGCCACGACGCCTTTCGCCGGAGGCTTCGCTGCCTCGGTTGCGAAGGATAAAGTCTGGGGCGCTCAGTTCCATCCAGAGAAGAGCTCCAAGCCCGGCCTCAAGC
The DNA here is from genome assembly GCA_964021555.1 of uncultured Verrucomicrobiales bacterium. Classification (GTDB taxonomy): domain Bacteria; phylum Verrucomicrobiota; class Verrucomicrobiia; order Verrucomicrobiales; family Akkermansiaceae; genus CAXIBU01. The sequence continues at coordinate 5,342 of CAXIBU010000063.1, forward strand.
TCCTAGAAAACTTCGTCAACCATGCTTAAGACCCGTATCATCCCCACCCTACTCTGGAAACGCCCAGGTCTGGTCAAGGGCATCGGCTTCGATAGCTGGCGACGCACTGGCACGGTCCTCCCTCAGATCAAGGTCTACAACATTCGAGAAGTCGATGAGCTAATCGTCGTCGACATCACCGCGACCAACGAAAACAACGAGCCCGACTACGAGGAGATCGCTGAATTTACGGTTGAGAGCTTTGTTCCCATGACAGTCGGCGGCGGGGTTCGGACGCTTGAACACTTCAAAAAACTCCTCCGCGTTGGCGCCGATAAAATTGCCGTCAACACCGCCGCCTATCAAGATCCCGAGCTCATCACCGCCGCGGCCAACCGCTTCGGCAATCAATGCGTGGTCGCTAGTATCGACTTTCGAAAGTCTGCCGCGGGATACCGTTGCGCCAGTCATTCGGGGACGCAGCTGATCGACCGCTGCCCGCTCGAATGGGCCCAAGAACTTGAGAGGCTCGGCGCTGGCGAGATCCTTCTGACTTCCGTCGACCTTGATGGCACCATGGAAGGCTACGATGTCGAGTTCACTCGCAAGGTGTCCGATGCCGTCAACATTCCCGTCATCGCCTCAGGCGGGGCAGGCAATTACGGGCACATGCGTGAAGTGCTCCAAGATGGCATGGCCTCCGCAGTCGCTGCCGCCAGCATTTATCACTTCACCGAGCAAACACCATTGGAGGCGAAAGCCTACTTGGCCCAGCACGGAATCCCCGTCAGAATTCCCGCGCGCTAAACCAAAACGCACATGAAAACCGTAGTCATTTTTGTTGATAGCAAGTCGCGCGACCTCATGGGCGATGCCCTCATCGCTCATCACCTTCAAAAACGAGGCTACCGTTGCGTTTTAGAATCCTTGGAAGCCTGGCGCTCCTGCCTTGGGGCTTGGAATCCCGATTTCATCCTCTTCAACCACTTGGGAGCCCCGCACCTTGCCGACTTCTCCCAGCGGCTAAAAGCAGAAGGAGTGCTCTGCGGCATCCTTCTCAATGAAGGCATTTTCCATGTCCCTGGCGATCTCGAATACAGCTCGCGAAAGCAATTTGATCACGCGCATTGCGACCTCATGCTTTGCTGGAATCAAATTCATCACGACACCCTGGTCGAAAACAACTTCTGCGAATCACCTGATCAAGTGATCCCCATTGGAGTTCCGCGTTTCGATTACTACTGCGCTCCGTGGAAAGAGCTCTATGAGAACAAAGGCCACTTCCGCACTGAGCGAAAGAAGATCCTAGTCAATGCCAACTTCCCCATGGCCCACTTCAAGGAAGGCCCGCGCGAGGAAATGGACCGGTTTTTCTCGCAGTGGACTCACATCAGCGAGACCTTCGCCAACTACGAAAAGATCGTTGATGATAACCATTGGGCCCAACGCCATTTTCTAAATTACCTCGATGCCCTGATTAACGAAGATCGCTACGAGATCATCGTCCGCCAGCACCCGCGCGAAGATCCGAATTTCTACCGAAAGTGGTATGAAGGGCTCACGGAAAAGCAGCGTGAATACGTCCGCCTCGCTCCCGAAGCAAACATCACCGAACTCATCCTCGCTTGCGATTTGGAGCTATCCTGTGAAAATTGCACCACGATCCTCGAGGCTTGGATCGCTGGTAAGCCTACCGTCGGGCTGACTTTCAAAAAGAACCCCTTCTTCTACCTCCCCGCCAATGGGGCTCTCCTCCCCGAGTGCGACGATCCTAACAAGATCGTAGAAGCGGTCGAAGAAGCTCTGGCCAACCCAGAACAACACACCTTTGCCGAAGGCCGTCGTGCCTACATGACGAAATGGATCTTCAAGAATGATGGCCGCTCCGCCCAACGCGCGGCCGAGTCCATTATTGCTTCCATTGAAAGTCGGGCCAAGCCCAAGGCGCTCAAGCTGAGCTTCTCTGATCGACGCCGCGGCCTCAAACTTCGCTATCATGCGGCGATTGATGAGCCATACGCCAGTCGCCTCAAACATCTCATCAAATACAAGATCTCAGGCGAGAGAGGCAAGCACACCAGCCGCTACCGCGATTATTTGAAGGCAGTCCGCCCCTCCGAGGCAAACGACGCCATGGAAATGGTTGCCAGCGTCGATCCCGAAACCCGATGACCACTCTGGCCAAGGCCCTCTACGTCCAGCGACGCCCGACCCGCGCTGGCGCTCAGACTTCCCTATCCAGGTTGATTGCCAGCTCGCCACACCAGACGCTTACCCTTTGTGCGCAAAATGGCTGGCTGACCGAAGCTCTGGAAAATACAATTGTCAGTGAGTGGCCCAGCCCGCGATCTCTCCCAGCCCGTCTCGGCGGCCTCAAGCGCTTCGCGGCGAAGCTGGCCAAAAGACTCGATGCCATCACCGTCGTTGTGGCAAATGATCACCACGAGTGCCCTATCGCTCTGGCAATAGCGAAGTGCCTGGCAATCCCTTGCATCGCCATCTTGCGAACGCCCGGCATGTCGCGAGGTGACTTTGAAAAATACAAATGCGACGACTTTGATCACCTCTTCGTCGTCGGCGAAGAACTTCAGAGTAAGATTCGGCAGTGGTCGAACACACCGATATCCCCGTTCAACGAAGGTTTTCTTGAAAGCGAATTCAGCCAAGCATCATTCGAATCTCCTCGATTCCCCGATGCCATCCTCGTGGCCGGCTCCGAAGAACCACGGAAAGGGTTCTCTGATTTCATCGACGCTTTAACAATCCTTCAAAAGACCCAGCCGAACATAGGGATCAAGAAAGTCTGCTTCACCGGAAAGGTGCCAGATGGCCAATTGCCAGACCTCGATTGCGAGCTCGCATTCGTCGGGCGCGTCACCGATTTCATCCCCTTTGCCCGGCAGTTTGATTTCGCCGTTCACCCCTCTCGCCATGAGACCTTTGGCCTCGCCCCTCTCGAGCTCATGATCGCAGGCATCCCGACACTCTGCACCGAGACTGGCTGCGCCAACGAAGACCTCCTGCCAAAGTCGTGGCTAATTCCGCCCTCATCCCCCGAGGCGCTCGCAGCGGCGCTTCAGGACTGGCAGCGGAATTGGTCAAGCAACCGTTCGCAGCTGCCTGAAGTCAGTCGCAAAATTCACGAACGCTTCGCCATCTCGACCACTTCCAGAGATTTTTTTGCAACAATCGAGAAGCTCTCCAGTGCATCCTAGACAAGGGCCTGAATTGCTTCTAGCCTCCGCCCCATGCACCACTGCAAATCCATCCTGATCACTGGCGGAACGGGGTCACTCGGCAAAGAACTGACCAAGACCATTCTCCGAGACTGGCCACAAGTCGAACGACTCGTCATCTACTCGCGAGATGAACAGAAACAGTTCCAGATGGCTCAGGAATACCCCATTGAAGAGTATCCACAGATTCGCTTTTTTATCGGTGATGTTCGCGATTACGACCGCCTGGAGCGCGCGCTCGCAGGGATCGACTGTGTGATCCACGCGGCCGCGATGAAGCACGTGCATATCGCCGAATACAATCCGGACGAATGTGTCAAAACCAACATCGGCGGTGCGGAAAACGTGATCAAGGCCTGCTTGGCAAACAACGTGCCTGATGTCGTAGCCCTCTCGACCGACAAGGCCTGTGCTCCAATCAACCTTTACGGAGCTACCAAACTGACCTCCGATAAGCTTTTCGTCGCTGCCAACAACATCATCGGCAAACGCGACATGCGCTTTTCAGTAGTCCGCTATGGCAACGTAATGGGCTCGAATGGCTCTGTCATCCCCTTCTTCCTGAACAAGAAGGAAAGTGGTTCACTTCCGATTACCGACGTCAACATGACCCGCTTCAACATCTCGCTCGCCGACGGTGTGAAGATGGTGCTGCATGCCCTCCAGCACGCCTGGGGTGGTGAGATCTTTGTTCCTAAGATCCCCTCCTATCGCATCACTGACATTGCCGAGGCAATTGGACCGGACTGCGAGCATCCCGTGATCGGCATTCGTCCAGGTGAAAAAATTCACGAAGAAATGATCACCGCTTCGGATTCTTTCACCACCTACGACCTAGGGAAATACTACGCCATCTTGCCCCAAGTGACCAACTGGGAGCTCGACGAATTTATCGAAAAGTTAGGCGCTAAAAAAGTCCCCGTCGGTTTCAGCTACACTTCTGGAGATAATGAGGAGTTCTTGAGTGTCCCGGAACTCCGCGCCTTGATCGAGGAACACGTCACCACTGGCTAACTTCCCCCATGCCCGATTCCTTTCTGCCATACGGCAAGCAGTTCATTGACGAATCCGACATTGCGGCGGTCGTCGAGGCGCTTCAGTCCGACTTTCTGACCTGCGGCCCTCAGGTAGAGGCCTTTGAAAAGGCATTCGCAGAATTCGTGGGCGCGAAGCATGCCATCGTCGTTTGCAATGCGACGGCGGCCCTGCACCTGGCCATGCTGGTGGCAGAAATTGGCCCCGGAGATCGTGTCGTTACCAGCCCGAATACTTTTTTGTCCTCGGCCAACTGCGCTGCCTTTGTCGGGGCGACCCCGGATTTTGTTGATATTGATCCGGATACCTACACCCTCTGCCCGAAGGCCCTGGAGCAGAACTGGAAAGACGATACCAAGGCGGTCGTCGCCGTCGCTTATGCGGGGCAGTCCGCCAACATGCCAGAGATCGCCAGGATTGCCCGCGAGCGTGGCGCCATCGTGATCGAGGATGCTTGTCATGGCACTGGGGGTGGATTCCAAGTCGATGGCCAAGTCTACCAACAGGGCGGCCACCCCTGGGCTGACATCACCACTTTCAGCTTCCACCCGGTCAAGACTCTGACCACTGGAGAGGGCGGTATTTTGCTCACCGAAAATGACGACTACGCCGCCAAGGCCCGCCTCCTTCGCACACATGGAATGACACGTGAATCCGAGACTTTCCAAGGTCTCGGCTCGGAAACCCCGGCACTCACCGAGCAAGGGCCATGGTATTACGAAATGCAGGAACTTGGTTACAATTTCCGCATCACGGACCTGCAATGCGCCCTCGGCCTCAGCCAGTTGGCAAAGCTTCCGGACTTTATCGAACGCCGTCGCAACATCGTTGCCCAATACAATCGCGACCTCGCTGACATCCCGTGGCTCAGGACGCCCGCCTTGCTGCGTGAAGAGGATCGCGAGCACATCTCCTGGCACCTCTACACGGTTCAGATCGACTTTGAGGCTCTCGGCAAATCTCGCACCGAGGTCATGACTGAACTGCGCGAGAATGGCATCGGCACTCAGGTCCTTTACATCCCCGTTTACCTGCAACCCTTCTACCGCCGCGAATACGGCTACGCCGAAGGCAAATGCCCAAATGCGGAGTCCTACTACCAAAAGGCACTCAGCCTGCCACTTTTCCCAGCCATGAGCGCCAATGACGCCGCACGGGTCGTCAAGGCGGTCCGCGAACTTCGACCATCCTGACATGCGCTTGGCCATCATCCCAGCTCGCGGCGGTAGCCAGCGTATCCCCAAAAAAAACATCCTCGATTTCCGAGGAAAGCCGATGATTGCCTGGTCCATCGAGACCGCACTGAAATCCGGCTGCTTCGATCAGGTTATCGTCTCCACCGACGATCAAGAAATCGCCGCCTGCGCTGAAAAATTCGGTGCTTCGGTTCCTTTCACCCGCCCTGCCGAGCTAGCCGATCATTTCACCCCCACCCTGCCCGTCCTACGCCATGCGGTGAAGGCCTTTGAGGAATCGACAGGCGACAAAGTCACTCTCGGCTGTTGCATTTACGCCACCGCCCCTTTCGTCCGCAGCGAATTTCTGCGTCAGGGCGAGCAGGCAATGAATGAACGTCCCGACCTCGACTTTGCGTTCAGCGTCACCTCCTTCCCTTTCCCTATCCAGAGAGCCTTGAAGCTCAATTCCGACGGGCAAGTCGAAATGCTTCAACCCGAGCACCAATTGACCCGCTCCCAGGACCTCCCCGAGTGCTATCACGATGCAGGGCAATTTTACTGGTTCCGTCCGGACAGCCTCTCAAAATACGATGGCTTTTTCAGCGGTGCTTCCGCCCCGGTCATCCTACCTCGTGAATACGTCCAGGATATCGATACCCCCGAAGACTGGAAATGCGCTGAGCTCGCCCACGAACTCATCGAGAGGAGAGATCCGTGAAACCACTGCTCATCCGCACCGATGCCGGAGGCACGACTGGGACGGGCCATCTCATGCGGATGCTCGCGCTAGCTCAAGCTTGGCGGCGCAGGGGCGGTGAGACGACATTCGCCTCCGCTGAATGCCCCCCTGCCCTGATCGATCGCATCGCCAACGAAGGCTTCAAATTCGAGAAGATCTCCTGCGACAGCCCAGGTGATCAGCACGATGCCCTAGCCACCATCGCGGCCTCAAGTGAGTGGATCATTCTCGATGGCTATCACTTCAACCAAGCCTTTCAACAAACCTGCCAGAGCGCCCATCGCAAACTTCTCTGTGTCGATGATTACGGACACTGCAAAAACTGGCACTGTGACCTGGTTCTTAATCAAAATCTTGGCGCACCGTTACAGCCAAATTACCCTAAGAGCAGTCTCCTTGGTCTTTCTTATGCCTTGTTACGCCAAGAATTTCTAAACACCCCCCGTAATATCAAGGAATGGGGACCATTGCAAAATGTCCTCATCACCCTGGGTGGTGCCGATCCTCCAAACGCAACTCAGTGGATCCTCGAAAAGCTAGCTAAAATCGGCCGAAAAGATCTCCAAATTCGCGTCCTCGTAGGACCGGCCAACCCACACAAGGATTCTCTCTACTCTCTCGAACTGCCTTTTCAAGTCGAGTGGAAGGAATCCGTCACCGACATGCCCGCCGAATACGCCTGGGCAGATGGAGTCATCTCCGCAGGCGGCAGCTCTTGCTGGGAATGGCTCTACTTCGGGCTGCCCGGAGCCGTCGTCACCATCGCCGATAACCAAGAACCAGTCGTCAATGAATTAGAAAAGGCGAGGCTCGCTCTTTGCCTAGGCTGGCCAGATCAGAACGATATCTTCTCAGACCTGAGCACGTGGTTAGATCAGCCAGCAAAGCTCATCAACCAGAGTGCCGCGTTTTGCCTGATCGACGGTCGCGGAGCTGACCGTGTCGTCGCCGAGATTGACGGGACGAATTGTCTGATCCGACAAACCGACCCCATCTCAGATGCACAATTCACCTTCGATCTGGTCAATCATCCATCCGTCCGTTCCGCAGGATACTCAACCGATCCCATTCCCTGGCAAACCCACTGCGATTGGCTCCTTCGTCACCACACTTCACCCGACTCCTTCCTATTCATTATTGAAACTGCCGACAATCAAGCAGTAGGCTTCCTTCGCTTTCAGCGATCTGAGGCCGCTTGGGAAATCGGCATCGCACTGACTACCGATGCCCGAGGCCGCGGCTTCGCTGATCAGGGGATTCGACTCGGCATGACCGAACTGGCTGTCATCCACGAAATTCGAAATTTCCGAGCGACCATTCGCCCCACCAATTCCGCCTCCAAAAATCTATTTCAACGTCTCGAATTCAACCACATCTCCACCGAAGGTGATCGAGAAACCTGGACCTACCTCCTACCATGAGCTGCTACATCATCGCCGAAATTTCCGCCAATCATAACGGCCAAATGGAAAACGCACTCGAGCTCGTCCGTCTCGCCGCTGAGGCCGGAGCCGATGCCGTCAAAATTCAGACCTACACCGCCGACACCATGACGCTGGATTGCGACAGCGAGCCGTTCATTGTCAAAGGCGGCACCCTCTGGGACGGCCGTAAGCTCTACGACCTCTACGCCGAGGCCCATACCCCGTGGGAATGGCACCCCGCCATCTTCGAAGAAGCCAAGAAGCACGGACTCGACTGCTTCTCCACCCCCTTTGACAACACCGCTGTCGACTTCCTCGAACAGTTCGATCCTCCATACCACAAAGTCGCGTCCTTCGAACTGACCGATCACCCCCTGCTGGAAAAGATCGCTTCGACTGGCCGCAAAGTCATCCTTTCAACTGGAATGGCGACCCTCGAAGAAATTGAGGAATCCGTCACCGTCCTCAAAGAAGGCGGTTGTCCTGAGATCACGCTACTAAAGTGCACAAGCTCATACCCAGCCCCGGCAGATGAAGCCAACCTCGCTCGCATTGCCGACATGGCAGAGCGCTTCGGGGTCCGCGCGGGTCTTTCTGATCACACCATGGGCGCAACCGTTCCCATTGCCGCTGTCGCACTTGGAGCCAAGGTCATCGAGAAACACTTCTGCCGCTCGCGCGAAGAGCCCGGCCCAGACAGCGCATTTTCCATGGAGCCACAGGAATTTAAGGACATGGTGCAAGCCGTCCGCAACGCCGAGAAAGCCATCGGTCACTCCGACTACACCCGCACCGCGGCAGAGGCCAAGAGCCTCAAATTCAGGCGCTCACTCTTTGCCCGCACCGACATCCCCGCTGGCACCCAACTGACTCCTGAGAACGTCTGCATCATTCGCCCCAGCAACGGACTCGCCCCCAAGCACTACCGAGAAGTGCTCAAACTATCGTCCAAAGCCATGATCCCCAAAGGAACGCCTCTCAACTGGGATTTGATCGGCTAAAGGACTTAGCAAAGCAACTGGATTATATGTGATTTCGCGCAGCTCACACCCGCCACCTAACGATAATCATATTATTGATTATCAGCGCATTAGAATAATCTATCGATGACA
>CAXIBU010000064.1:0-13963 GCA_964021555.1 uncultured Verrucomicrobiales bacterium
GAAGGGGCGAAAGCCCAGCGGAGTGAAGCGACTTTATGCGCTGCGGCAGATTGGGGCTTCTAGGGCAGAGGTTTAAAGCAAAAGAGCGCTGATCCGTGGGGATCAGCGCTCTTGGAGAGTGTTGCTTGGATCAGCGAGTTACTTCGCTTCGGCTTCCAGTTCGTCGTCCGGGGTGCCGCCGACTTCTTTCTCAACATCGCCGGCGATGCTGGCGCGCTCGGCTTCGAGAAGTTCTTCGCGGAGGTTGCGCTTGCGGCTCAGGACGAGGACGAGCGGTGCTGCGACGAAGATTGAAGAGTAGGTTCCGATGATGACACCGACCATGATGACGAAGGAGAAGTCCTTCATGGCTGGGCCACCGAAGAAGTAGAGCGTGGCGATTGCTGCGAAGGTGGTGACCGAGGTCAGTAAGGTCCGTGACAGTGTGGTATTGATGGCCTCGTTCATGATCTCGGTGACGTTGCCGCCGCGGAGTTTCAGGGTCTCACGAATTCGGTCGAAGACGACGATGGTATCGTTGATCGAGTAACCTGCGATGGTCAGGAAGGCCCCGACGTGAATGAGGTTAAATTCGCTGGGTGAAAGGGCGACGACGCCGATACAGATGATGATGTCGTGGAACAGAGCGGCCAGAGCGCCCAGAGCGAAGGAGAACTCGAATCGAAGAGTGACGTAGATCAGGATACCGATTAGGCCGATGATCATGGCGATGATCGAGGTTCTGAGGAATTCCGCGCCGAGGGCGGAACCAACGGTTTCGTCACTGTGAGCCAGATCAGGGTAGACTGCTCCGACCGCCTTGGTGACGGCGTTGAGATCCTCGACTTTATCGCTGAGGCGGATGGTGATCAATTCTTCGCCGGACAGGGCGTTGGTTTCCTTTTGGACGAAGGCCATCTTGGACAGCTCGACGGTATCGACGATGGCCTTGAGGTCATCTTCATTCACATCGGCACCTGCAACGGTGTAGGTGATGATGGAACCGCCGGTAAAGTCGACGCCGAGGGATTTCTCACCATTGGTGCCGATGAAGACCATGCTGCCGAGAACCAGGATGGCTGAGAGGCTCAAGCTCATCTTGCGCAGGCTGATGAAGTTGAAGTGGCTCTCTGGAAGGATGCGAGTGAAGTTGAGCTTCTTGATCTTGTCCTTTTCTTTAGTGCCATTGAGGTAGAAGAAGAGAACACGTGTGACGATGAGAGCCGCGAACATCGAGGCGATGATGCCGAGGGTCAAGGTGATGGCGAAGCCTTTGACGGTGCCGCTGGCGCGGTAGAAGAGGATCAATGCGGTGATCAGCGTGGTGACGTTGGCATCGAAGATCGCGGAGAAGGCCTTCTCGTAAGCGGTGCGGATGGCTCCGCCGATGGACTTGCCAGCGGCGAGCTCCTCGCGGAGTCGTTCGTAGATGAGAACATTCGCATCGACCGCCATGCCGATGGTCAGGATGACCCCAGCGATACCAGGAAGGGTAAAGACGAAGTCGAAGATCGCCATGGCGCCGAAGAGAACGATAATGTTCACGGCGAGGCCGACGAGGGCAATGATGCCCGCAAAGCGGTAGCAGAAGAGGATGAGGATAAGGGTCAGCCCGAGGCCGACGGCGCCAGCGATGAGGCCTTGTTTGATGGTCTCGGCACCGAGAGTGGCGGAGATTTCGCGTTTCTCATCGATGAGGAGTGGGTTGTCGAGCGGGTTGTTGAGGGCATCGGCAACTGCCTTTGCTTCGCCAACGTCGGTGAGGCCTTCGATCACGAACTCAGTGGAGAGAACTGCGTTAACTGTTGGTGCAGTTTTGACTTTTCCGTCCATTACTACCGACAATCTATCTGTGCCAAGGCGCACTTTAGAAGTGAGCTTCCTCATTTGGTCAGCTCCTTCTGAAGTCATATTGACGATAACAATCCCTTTTCGTGCGGGGTCAACTCTCGCTTTAGCAACTGCTTTACCAGTGATTTTGTCACGTTTGCTTAGCCACAGCGTTTCATTCCGTTCGTTGCCTAGATTATCTTTGTAGGTGTAGGTGTAGCTCTTGTAACCAGGAACGTTGCGCACGCCCTCACGGTTCAATGCCCCATTCTCCGGGTGGACAACCATCAGTTCCAGCTTGGCGATCTTGGTGACGGTTCTTTCGACTTGATCTTGCTGTTCGGAATTTGCTCCTGGAACTTGAACGATGAGGCGATCTGGCTCCTGGAGGATGATGGAAACGGTTGACTCATCGACGAACTCAAGCGCAGCGAGGCGGCGGCTGAGGACCGTCCGAGCTTGCTCAAGGGCATCTTGAGACGGTGGGGCCGCTCCGACGTCCTTAGGCTGAACGCGGAGGGTGAGGGCGGTTCCGCCCTGGAGATCGATGCCTTGTTTGAGGCCCTGGGTCCAGAGGCCAAGCCCGCAAACGAAAATGACGAGGCCGATGAGCAGGGAACCAACCTTGCGTTTGACGACGTCGAGGTCAGCAACGAGATACCAGATCAGCAAGCCGAAGATGCCAAGGCCTACCAAGAGATAAAAGAGCTGGTTGCTAGCGAGATTAGTTAGAGTATCCATGGGTCAAAAAACAGTTGGCGGGTTTGCTGGAGAAAAGGGGAAAAGTCAAGGACGGGGAAAGCAAAAGGCGCGAGCTCACCTTGGGCGAGCTCGCGACATTGGAGGTCAGCTGCGATTACTTGTCGACGCGAGCGATGGCGGATTTATCAAATTCGATCCGCGTGCCGTCTTCGGTCTTGAGGGTGAAAGTGGTCTCGCCGATGCCGAGGACGGTGCCGTGCATGCCGCCGATGGTGACGACTTTATCGTTAATTTTAAGGGCATCGATTTGATTTTTAATCGCTTTTTGGCGTTTTTGTTGAGGGCGGATGATCAGAATGTAAAAGATACCAAAAAAGGCGATCATCAGCGGGATGGGGCCGCCGAGGAATGAGCTGATGCCGGATTGAGCGAGAATTTGGAATGGTTGGGTCATGATGATTTGCGGTTGTAGCGTTGGATAAAGTTATCTTTGAAGTCGAGGAAAGTTCCGGCCTCGATGTGGGCGCGGGCCTGTTCCATGAGGCGGAGGTAGAAATTCAGGTTGTGAATGGAGAGAAGGCGCAGGCCGAGCATTTCATTCGCCTTAAAGAGGTGGCGGATGTAGCCACGGGAGAAGCGTGCGACCTGTGGCGGGCTTGTCTCGCAAATGGGGCGGTCGTCGAGCCTGAATTTCTCGTTCTTGATGACGATGGGGCCGTCGAGGGTGAAGGCCTGACCGTGGCGGGCGACGCGGGTAGGCATGACACAGTCGAAGAGATCGACGCCGCGCGCGACCATTTCGAGCATCTGCGGTGGGGTGCCGAGGCCCATGGCGTAGCGTGGCTTGTCCTTTGGTAGGAAAGGCACCGCATTATCGATGGCGCGGATCATTTCGTGCTCGGGCTCGCCGACGGAGATGCCGCCGACGGCGTAGCCATCGAAGTCGAGCTCGACCAGTTCACGCGCGGACTGCTCGCGGAGGTCGGCGAAGGTGGAGCCTTGAACGATCCCGAAGTGTTTCTGGAGGCCGTCGCCAGAGCGCGGCTGATTGCTCTCGACCCATTCCTTGCAGCGCTTGGCCCAGCGAGTGGTTAGAGCGAGGGAATCGACAGCGTATTTCTCATCGCAAGGGTAGGGCGGGCACTCATCGAAGAGCATGGCGATGTCGCTGCCGAGAGTGGCCTGAATTTGCATGGAGACCTCGGGGCTCAACATCATGGTGGCGCCATTAAGGTGGTTCTGGAAACGCACGCCCTCTTCGGTGATCTTGCGCAGCTTGGCGAGGGACCAGACCTGGAATCCGCCGGAATCCGTCAGAATGGGTCTATCCCAATCCGCGAAGCGGTGCAGGCCGCCGAAGTGCTCGATGACCTCTAGTCCAGGGCGCAGGTTGAGGTGGTAGGTATTGCCGAGGATGATCTGGGCATCCAGCGCGACGAGGTCATCGGGGTGTAGCGTTTTGACCGTTCCCTGGGTGCCGACCGGCATGAATATGGGGGTCTCCACCGTGCCATGAGGCAAGGTCAGGCGACCGCGGCGGGCGGAGGTCTGGGAATCGGTAGTGAGACATTCGAAGCTCATGGCTGCGGCAGGGGTAGACGGATTTTTGAAAAATGAAATGCGAAAAGTGTTCGTTCTGCGCAGATTGCCGAGCGCGCGGAGATTTCGCGATGGCAAGTTGCGGTTTTCTTGATAGGTTTAGGGCTTATGAGACTATTTCGATTTGGTGAAGCCGGAACGATGGATCCCGGGGTGGAATTGCCGGGAGGTGAGCGGATTGACGTGAGCTGTGCTTTTGACGACTACGACGAGGGGTTTTTCGCCAGTGGTGGCTTGGAGTCACTGAGGCAGTGGATCGATGACGGTTGTGAGGGGTGTCGGGCGGTTCCTGATGGGGCGAGGATTGGGCCGCCGGTCGCGCGGCCATCGAAGATTGTTTGTGTGGGGAAGAACTACGCGGATCACGCGGCGGAATTTGACTCCGAGGTGCCGGAGGAGCCGGTAATCTTCATGAAAGCGAGCTCCGCTTATTCGGGGCCTGAAGATCCGGTGGTGCTGCCGAAGGGTAGTGTGAAATCCGACTACGAAGTCGAGCTAGCGGTGGTGATCGGGCGCACGGCATCCAACGTGAGCGAAGAGATGGCTCCCTTACACATTGCGGGCTATTCCGTGATGGGCGATTACACCGAGCGGGCTTTTCAGAAAGAAATGGGCGGGCAATGGACCAAGGGTAAGTCCTGCGACAGCTTCGGGCCGATGGGACCGGTGCTGGTGACGCGGGATGAAGTCAGCGATCCGAACGATCTGCGAATTTGGACCAAGGTGAACGATCAAATTCGGCAGAATGGCTACACTCGGGACATGCTGTTCGATGTGCCTTATCTGATTAGCTACATTTCACGATTCATGACCCTCTTGCCGGGCGATATCATTGCAACGGGCACGCCTGCGGGAGTGGGGATGGGGATGAAGCCGCCGCAGTTCCTTAAGGCGGGAGATCGTGTCGAAATGGGCTGTGAGAAGATTGGGTTCTTCAAACAACGGGTCCTTGGCGGCTAGAGGTAGCATTTTTTCTGCGGGACGATTCTGAGGGATGTTTAAGCGAGTGAAAAAGGAAATGCGCTTCAGCGCCTGGCTCCATCGTAGCTATCATCAGGGGAGCTCGCTGGGGCACTTCATCAAACATCGGGTCACGCCGCTGGGGTGGACTTTACTGGGGAGCTGCCTTTTCACTGGTCTGTTCGCGACGGACATGCAGCGGTCGCAGGCGTATCAGCTTTTTAGTATCCTGCTGGCGCTGGTGCTTATCTCTTTTATTTGGACATGGTTTCGGAGAGCGAAGTTGGAAGCCAAGCGTCTGGTGCCAACTTATGTGACGGCCAAGGAGCCCTTTCACTATCGGATACAGCTGACCAATCTCAGCAAGCGTGCGGTGCGTGGGCTGGGGTTGATGGAGCTCGGGCCGGATCCGCGGCCTAGCTTGGAGCGCTTTCACTACGAGAGAGAGCCGTGGGAGGAGGAGCGCAACGGATTTGATCGGCGGATGGCATTCTATCGCTGGCGATGGCTATGCGATGCGGCGGAGCATTTTTCGGAGAAGCGCGTGGCGGAACTGGCGGTTCTGGAGGGGAGTGGTGAGGTGCAGGTCGATGCACAGATGACCTTGGAACGCCGAGGGGTGGTGATGCTCAAAGATCTGCGAGCGGTGCTGCCTGATCCGATCGGGTGTTTCCAGCGCTTGCGACGAATTTCAGGTGGGAGTGACAAAGTGATCGTGCTGCCGAAGCGGTATCGCATCCCGGAGCAGATCTTCGAGGGGAGCTCGCGAAACCAAGTGGGCGGGGAATCCGCTTCGAATCAATCGGGACAATCCGCGGAATACATGAGCGTGCGGGACTACCGTCCGGGCGATCCGTTGCGCCACATTCATTGGAAAGGCTGGGCGCGCACTGGGAAGCCAGCGGTGCTGGAATTTGAGGAAGCCTTTTTCCCCAGATACGGGCTGATCTTGGACACTCGGGCGAGTGTGGCGGAATCGGCGCTATTCGAAATCGCGGTGTCGATCGCGGCTTCTTTTGCTTCCAAGCTGGAAACTCGTGAGTCCTTGATCGATCTGATGTTTCTGGAAGATCGAGCGGTCCACCTGGCGGCGGGTCGGGGAGAGGCGCGCTCGGATGAATTGCTCGAAACCTTGGCGGGGGTGGAATCTTCGGTCGTTACGGATTACTCAAAGTTGGAGCGACTGGTCGGCAGATACTCGGATCAACTGAGTAGCGCGTATTTCACCATGGCGGGCTGGGATGCGGAGCGGGCTGGTCTCTGCGCCAAGCTGATGCGCACGGGGCTCGATCTGACGATTTTTCCGGTATTTAAAAATCAGGCTTCATCCAAGCAACAACTTGCCGAATTTCCCACGGCGGCGAGAGTAATCCCGATCCATCTCACTTCGGTGCAGCTGGACCTACAAAAAGCGATATGACCGCCTCGACCGCTCTCCAATACCGTCCGCCGAGGCTTTTGCTTGGGATGGCGCTGCTTTTTTGTGGGTGGATGGTGGATCATCCGTTGCTCTACCTGGTGGCTGCCGTCGCGGTGGAGAGTCCGCGCTGGGTGGGGCGCCGCTTCGAGATCAGCAACAGGACCTTTGCCCGAGCGTGGCAGTTGGGCTGGGTGAGTGGCGGGCTGGTGTTTTTCGGGTTTTGGTTGAACGACGTTAGCCATGAGCGAATTTCGCAGTTCAGCGGGCTATTGCCGATCTTTCTCGTGCCGCTGCTGACGGTGGAGCTTTACTCGAAAGAGGGCAGCACACCATTGACGACCTTCTCTTACTTCGCGCGGCGGAAAAGGCGGACTGACCTGGAGGCGGGGCGTCCGGTTGAGGATAATCGGGTCTGCGTGGGGTATCCATTTCTGACGATTGTCTTGGTTGCCGCGAGCATGAACCACGATCACTCGTATTACTTCTATGGGATCGCGATTTTGGTGGTGATCGCACTGTGGTCCCAGACCCGACGGGGGATGCGCCGCTGGAAGGCCTTGGCGATTTTCCTGATAATGGTCTCAGGTTTGGCGGCATTCGGGGCGAAGACGGTCTACGATCTCAAGGGCATGCTGCAATCCGGTGACCAGCTGGCGTTGATGTTCGGGCGTCAGCTCAGCCCGAAGTTCCACCAGACGGGCGTGGGGCGGATCCATCACCTCAAGCAATCGAAGCGAGTGATCTGGTATTTGGAAATCGAGGAGGGACTGCAGCCGTCCTTGTTGAGGGAAACGACCTACGCCTCCTACCGGCGCGGCATGTGGAGAAATCCCGGCGAGATGACTTTTACCAACCTCACTTCTCTTCCCAATGCGGAATGGTCGTGGGGCTTTCCGATGGGAGAAGCTGGGGAGATTATCCCGACCAAGGAGGTCAGTTCGTCTCGTTTGCGTTTGCGGGGGGAGATTGACCGTGGCTCGGTCCTGGCTCTTCCCAGCCACGCGACACGACTGGATAACTTGGTCACCTATGAGGTCTCCACCAATTCCTTCAACTGCGTGCGTCTCGACGAGCCGAGCCAGACCGTGATCGATTTTACCGTCGAGCATGGCAGCCACCGCGGAGTGGAGGCGGGGCCGGGAGAGTGGGACATGGAGATCCCCGAGGGGGAGCAGGTTGGTATCGCTAAATTCGTCGATGATCACCAATTGCGCGGATTGTCGCAGAAGGAACTCATCACCGAGCTCAAGTTGATTTTTCTGAAAGACTTTACTTACTCTCTTAACATTCGCCAAGAGCACGTCGGTGGTGGCGCGGCGGGAAAAGATAGCGGCTTATCGTATTTTCTTAATGAAGGTAAAGTCGGATACTGCGAGTATTTCGCCGGGGCGACGGCCTTGGTGCTGCGCGAGTGCGGGTATCCGAGCCGGTATGCGGTTGGCTTCGCGGTGGCGGAGCAGGATGGAGAGGGACGATTCCTGCTCCGCGGGATCCATGCTCACGCTTGGACTCGTGCCTGGGCTGATGGTATGTGGATCGACGTCGACCTGACTCCTCCGGATTGGGTCACTGAAGACAATCAGCAAACGTGGATTCAGGGGCTGGTGGATGCCTTTTACGACATCCGCCAACAAGTGACACTTTGGCGATTGGAGGGGAAGAATTCGACTTTGGTCAATGGGGTGTTGATGGGGCTCATCGGGCTCATGGTTTTAGTGGTCGGGCTGCGAATTTGGTGGTTACACCGCAATGGTCGGCTGCGCTCTTCCAGCGCGAATGGCTTTCGGAGGGGGCGAGCTGTGGCAGAATTACGAAAAATTGAGGCTCTATTGGTCAAGCAGATCGGTGCGAGGTCCATTGGCGAGCCAGTGGGCGGTTGGTTGCGGCGCTTGGGCACGCTCCGACCTGAATTACATGCCGAAGCCGAGAGATGTGCCGAGCTCTATCAGTCCTTGCGTTTTGATCCTGAGTCGACTGGAGGAAGTCAGCAGCTTCTTGAGGCAGTCGCGGATTTGCGTCAGAAGCTCAAAGCCCAGCCCTCCGTCTGAGGCACGCCTTGTAATACAAGGTGTAAACGGTCTTTCAAAAAAATGGGATTATCTGGAAGCTAGGTTGACATCCCGTTTTTGGTTAAGCAGTCTACGACTTCAATTTGGGGCGGAGCTTGTCAATAAGCCGCCTTTTCTGAAGCCCATTTCCTATCTCATTCACCGTGTATTCAAACGAAGACTATCTCATCGAACTGCTTTTGGAATCAGGTCACTTGACCCCAGAGGAGCTTCAAGGCGTGCAATCCCAATTGAAAACTCAGGAGAGCACCATCGAAGGCCTGCTAAGAACCCGCAGCCTCACCGAGCATCAGGTTGCCACCGTGTGTGCTGAAAATTCGGGAATGGAGATGGTTGATATCGAGCATTTGCCGATTTCTCCGGATATTTTTGATCGGATGGATGAGCAAATTGCGCAGCGTTACTTGGCGGTTCCGATTGCCGATGACGGCTACACTCTCAAGGTCGCGGTGGCGGATCCCTTGAACTTCGAAACGCTAGATACCCTTCCCAACACGCTTGGGCGCGAGGTCGAATTTGTCTGCGCGACCCCCACGGGCATCCGCAGCACCATCAAGGGTCACTACGGAGGTGGTGCGATGGATGGCGACGACCAGATGACGGTCACTGGTGCTGAGCCAGGCGGGGAAGATGCCCCTATCATTCGTCTCGTTACGCAAATGCTGCTCGAAGCATTTAAAATGCGCGCCTCGGATATCCACATCGAGCCGCTGGAAGCCTCACTGCGGATTCGTTTCCGGGTGGATGGCAAATTGATCGAGGTCGATCAGCACCCGAAAAAGCTCCTCCCAGCGATCGTCGCACGGATCAAGGTGATGAGCGGCTCCATGAGTATTGCGGAGAAGCGACTTCCTCAGGATGGTCGGGTTCAGGTCCGCGTGGCCGATAAAGAAGTCGATCTTCGGGTTTCCCTAGTTCCAAGTAACCACGGGGAATCAGTCGTTATGCGGATTCTTGATAAGTCCGCTCTCCAATTGGGGCTTCCCAAGCTGGGCTTCTTCTCAGATGACCAGGAAACCTTCGAAGAGCTGATCAATCTCCCCGATGGCATCATTCTGGTTACCGGACCTACAGGTTCCGGTAAAACGACCACACTTTACAGCTGTCTCCACCACATCAATAAGCCAGATCGCAAGATCATCACGGTGGAAGATCCGGTGGAATATGAGCTCGGAGGTATCAACCAAGTCATGGTGCGCCATGAGGTGGGGATGACTTTTGCTGCCGCTCTGCGCGCCATGCTGCGACAAGCACCGAACATCATCATGATTGGTGAGATTCGGGACTTGGAAACCGCTAGCATCGCTATCAATGCCGCTCTCACCGGTCACTTGGTTTTCTCAACACTGCACACTAATGATGCACCGAGCGCCGTTGCTCGTCTGGCAGACATCGGAGTCAAACGATTCCTCGTAGCTTCCGCCGTTCGCGCGGTCATGGCCCAGCGACTGGTTCGTGGACTGCACGCGGATTGTAAGGTTCATGCAGACCTGACCGAAGTGCAAATGCGCTCGCTGCAGCTCGATCCGACGCGTGTCGCCGCGGCTGACATCTACGGTCCTGGAGGTTGCGAATTTTGCCGGTTCGGTGGTTACAAAGGGCGGATGGGTCTCTTCGAGGTCTTCAAGTTCGATGATGAAGTCCGCCACATGATTAACGAAAACCTCACCACGCCACAGCTAAGGCGCCGCGCGAGAGAACTGGGGATGCGCACCCTGCGAGAAGACGGGGTCCGCAAGGTCCTCGCCGGACTGACTTCTGCGGAAGAGGTCCTCGCCGCCACCATGGGTGACTCCAACTAAGTTAAGCACCAACGAAAAACGTCCCTCGCGAACCGAACGAATTTATGGATACCAATCAATTGCTCGACCTATTCCTCAACCGTGGATTGATCGATCAGGACCTTGCCGACGACATCGTTTCTGAAGTCGATACCAACGGAAAAGAAATTGGCCAATTGCTCGCTGATTACTCGGTGGTAGAATCTCGAAATGATATCTGGCCCATCATTGCCTCTGAATTGGGCACGGAGATGGTCGATTTGTCAGAGTTTACGCCACCGCAAGAGCTGCTGGACATTCTCCCAGCTCACTTGGCCCGCCTCCATGGCGCTCTGCCGGTCAACTACAGTGCAGAGGGTATCCACGTCTGCTTGGTTGATCCGATGAACCCACAAGTGGTCGAGGATCTGCGCTTCGCTCTCGGGCGTCCAGTCTTCGTGCTGATTGCTCCGGACAACGTGGTCGAGCAGAAGATCAATGATTGCTATGGTGGCGACAGCGCCTCGGCGATTGACGATGTGCTCGGACAGATGAGCTTCGTTAATCCAGATGAAATGAACGCGGCTGACCTCGAGGCTGAGGCAAATTCGGCGCCTGTCATTCGCTACGTTGACCTCGTCCTATTCCACGCGATCAAAGAGCAAGCCTCTGACATTCACTTCGAGCCTTTCGAGACCGAATTTAAGATCCGCTACCGGGTGGATGGAGCGCTCTACGAGATGCAGCCACCGCCGCTTCACTTAGCCCTTCCGATCATCTCGAGGGTCAAGGTCATGTCCAATCTCAACATTGCCGAGCGCCGTATCCCTCAGGATGGTCGGATGGTTAAGCACATCGGCGACCGCCAGGTTGACATGCGGGTTTCTTCGCTGCCGACGCAGCATGGCGAGTCCGTGGTTCTCCGGGTTCTGGATAAATCAGCGGTCTCGCTCGACCTCGGGGCCCTTCGCCTGCCCAAGCACGTCTTCGATTACATTCACGATACCATCAAGCTGCCGAACGGAATTTTCATCGTAACTGGACCGACTGGTGCGGGTAAGACAACGACACTTTACGCTGCACTGCGTGAGATCAACACGATCGATTCCAAGCTCCTCACCGCCGAAGATCCGGTGGAATATGATATTGACGGGATCGTTCAGATCCCAGTCAACGAAGGGATCGGGCTCGACTTCCCCCGCGTGCTACGGGCCTTCCTTCGTCAGGACCCTGACCGGATCATGGTCGGGGAAATGCGAGACGTCGCCACCGCGCAGATTGCCATTCAGGCATCTCTCACGGGTCACTTGGTTCTGTCCACCCTTCACACCAACGATGCTCCCGGCGCCGTCACTCGTTTGATTGATATGGGTTGTGAGCCTTTCTTGGTAGCGGCTTCACTCGAGGGCGTCTTGGCTCAGCGCCTGGTGCGAACGATCTGTCCCGATTGCCGGGTTTCCTATGAGCCTAGCGAAGCAATTCTCAGCCAGCTCGGTCTGAGCGCTCATGAACTGGGCGACAAACATTTCTACACTGGCGAGGGTTGTGACACTTGCGGTGGTTCTGGTTACAAGGGTCGTCAGGGGCTGTTCGAGCTCCTCGACATGAACGACACCATCCGTGATCTCGTCACCGAAAGAGCGCCATCAGTGGTGATCAAGCAAAAGGCGATCGAGCTCGGAATGAAGACGCTTCGAGAAGATGGTCTGCGTGCCATCTACGAAGGGACCACCACCATCGAAGAAGTTCTCAAATACACCTAGAACCAGCCCTTGTTTTTTACATTTCCAAGCATCCGAATTTTCGCTAAACCTTACTAAATCATGCCTAACTTTCAATACACCGCCCTTGACGCTCAAGGACAGAAACAGACCGGAGTCATTCCGGGCGCCAATGAAGCTGAAGCTACCCAAGCTCTCCGAGCCAAGGGCCTTTACCCCACCAATGTCGTGCCCGAAGGATCAGGCGGTGCAAAAGGTAGTAAGGGCGGGCGCTCTAAGGCCAAGACTGCAGCCAGCAAGGCCAAAGGGACCACAGGCGGCAAGGTCAAACCTAAGCTGCTGATGATCTTCACCCGCCAGCTGTCGACCCTGCTCGACTCTGGTCTCCCGCTGTTGCGCAGCCTCAACGTTCTCGGCAAGCAGGAGCCAAATCCGGTCCTGCGCGGCACCATCAATGCCATTGGTGAATCCGTCCAGTCAGGTTCGACTTTCTCCGAGGCCCTCTCTCAGCACCCGAGGCTCTTCAACAAGCTCTACGTCAACATGGTCAAAGCCGGTGAGCTCGGTGGTGTTCTTGAGGTCGTTCTTGATCGACTTGCCTCCTACCAGGAAAAGGCACAGAAGCTGAAAAACAAGATTGTTTCAGCCATGGTCTACCCGGTCATCGTGCTCTTCATTGCAGGTGCGATTTTGACCTTCCTCCTCCTCTTCATCGTTCCAAAATTCGAGCAGATGTTCACTGAAATGAACATCAAGCTGCCGGCAATCTCCGAATTTGTCTTCGGCCTCTCGAATTGGTTCTTCATTACGTCCTTTGGAGTTCCGAACTTCATCCTGGTCGCCGTTATTTTGGTGGTTGGCTTTATTTCGTTCAAGGCCTACTCCAAGACCAAAGGCGGTCGGAAGTCGGTCGATGCCCTTAAGCTGCGTTTGCCACTCCTCGGTGACGTTCAGCGCAAGAGCGCCATCTCACGCTTCTCCCGAACGCTGGGCACCTTGGTTACTTCAGGTGTTCCGATCCTTCAAGCACTCAACATCACTCGCGATACCGCAGGTAACGTGGTCATTTCCGAGGCGATTGAGAAAATTCACACCAGTGTTAAAGAAGGTGAATCCATTGTAACGCCGATGCAGAGCGCCAAAGTCTTCCCTCCAATGGTCATCAGCATGGTCGACGTTGGTGAGGAAACTGGTCAGCTGCCGGAAATGTTGCTGAAGATTGCGGATGTTTACGATGATGAGGTGGATAACTCAGTCTCCGCACTGACCTCACTTCTTGAGCCGATGATGATTGTCTTCCTTGCTGTCGTAGTTGGTGGTATTGTGTTTGCACTCTTCCTCCCACTTCTCGAGGTCATTCAGAACATGGACGGGGCGTAATCGCCACCGTTCGCAAGAACAACCGGAGTCATTCACATGAAACTATCGCAACTTAAGACCGCCTATCGCAACAAGGGTTTCACCCTCGTGGAAGTCATCGTGGTCATGGCGATCATCGTCATTCTTTCGGGGCTTGGGCTCTTCTCCTTCAACTTCGTCCAGCGCAAGCAAAGGGCGGAGCAGGCGAACATCCAAATTGCCGAAATGGATGCAAAGGTGGCCGAATACAAGCTGGATGTCGGAGCTCCGCTTCTAGGGGATGCCAGCGACAACAGCAGCATCGCCCTTTACCAGATGCTCTCGGGCGACGCCAACAACGACGGTCAACTGGACGAAGGGGCGAATGCCTACATCACGTCAATGGTCAGTGGCGGCCAAAAGCGCGGTTACAAGGTTTCTCCATCCTATCAGATAATGGACCCCTATAACCGGCCCTATCGCTACCAGTATCCCGGCCAGCGCAATCCGCCCAACGAGGTGGATATTTGGTCCGCCGGTCCTGATGGGATCGATGGAAATGAGGATGACCACAAGAACTGGTAA
>CAXIBU010000065.1:0-13909 GCA_964021555.1 uncultured Verrucomicrobiales bacterium
CGCCCTAACCCCCACCAAAGGATCAACCACCTCTTCACTCAATTCATTACTCATACACAACTTATCACCAACCAAAGCACCTCCGTCAAGCAACAAATACTACTGTGTGAGTTTCACCCAATAAGTATGTCAAAAAATCTGTTTGGGAGGAGTTTCTATTTTTTGGGGGGTAGATCGTTAGTCAGCAGTTGAGGGGCGGCCGAGCATTTCGTCGACTAGTTTGTCGATCTTCTCTTTGGCCAATTCGCTGCCTTGGTAAAGCGATTGTGCTTGGAGATAATGAGACAGGGCAGAAGCTTTGTCGCCTCTGGCGCTGTGCTCGTCGCCTTGCTTGAGCTTGACCACGAAATCATTGACCTCTGGTGTCAGGTCTACGATGCGCTGGCCGAGTATGGGATCTTGGGCAAAGGTGTCGTCGTTCCTCAGCTCGATGAGCATTTCCCAAGCGGCGTAGGAGTTGCCACGGGCGCGAAGTTGGTCAGCGGTTCGGATGGTTGACTCGATGATTGTAATGTTGGAGCCGATTTGCTCCATCAAGTCAGTCAGTTCGGGATCGCCGTAAGCTGCGGCGGTAAAGCGCCCCCGTTGCTCAAAAATCTCGCGATAGTTCCCTTCGTCGCGGAGACGGCGAAGGTCTTGGCGGGCCTTGGTCATTAGGTTTTCCTGATCGTAGACCTTACTTAGCTCTTTAAGACCTGGGTTGTTCGGCCAGATCTCCATCGACTTTTGAATTTGCGCAGTGGCTTCATCTTCACGACCAGCGAGCATCAAGTTGCGCGCCTTGGCCAAGTGTAGATTGCTCTGGGTGGTGTAGGTATTGATCGCCTGCATCGCCTTAGTGCCATCGAAGTCTTTTGCCATTTCCTTGAGAGAATCGACCAAGGTTTGAGCAGTCGTGTAATCCCGAACCTCCAATGCACCGAGGAGCTTGTAAGTCATCCGGGCGTAGTCACGAATCTCCTGTTTCTTTTCAATTTTAAGGGTCCGGATGGACGGTAGAAATTCGCCGACAACAAACGCTTCGCTGAGTCGCTTAGCAGCACTATCGAGGTCGCCCCTTGCCAAGAGATATTTGAAACCTTCAACTTTGGCGTCAACATCGCGAATGGCTTCGTTGGCCATCGAGTCCAATGTAGACACTGTCGGGCTTACACCGAGGTCTTGGGCGAAGACTTTCCCGAGTTCGGAATTCTTTTTGATGCGTAGCTTCGAATCCCCGTCACCGTAGATTTCATTGTAAAATCGAGAGGCCATTACCACATGCTGGAAGCGGCGCTGGAGGAAGAGCTGTGCCATCAGCGCTTGATATTGAATTTTCGACTGAACGATGTTCACGGTGCCTTCGGTCTCGAGCTTCTTCTTGAGGGCATCAATCTCCGTGAGACGGCGAGTGTATTCGATGTATTGCAGTGACTGGACACCACGGCCTTCCTGGGTCGCACCTTTGCTCTGGCCTTGGTTGCGATTACCTTGTTCACCTGAAACTTGCTCACCTTCGTTGACCCGATTGTCCTGTTCGGTCCGAGCTTTCCAGTCGGCTCGTTTGATGATTCTCGTGCGCTCGTCTTCGAGCCCCTTCATCATGTTTTTAAGGTCGCCTACATTCCGTTTGGCTAGCCAAGCGGTATAGACAGCGTTCAATAGTGAATCACAAATCTTACTATCGCCAGGATAAGTAGCGGCCATTGGCAGAAGCTTGACGGCTGCCGAAATATCTGGGCCACCGGGTCGAGTTGGAGAGGTTGCTTCTAGAATCGCTTCGATGGTTTGGCGGTATTCTTCTGCAGCTTCCGAATCATCGGCAGGCTGACTGAGGTAACCCTCGAAACGAGAGGCAAAGAGGCGGTTGTCAGTAGCCGCCCATGTGGATCCATTCCAGGTGATGGTCTCTGAAGAAGGGTTGAAGAAAGGCATTTCCTGACCGATCGGGCCTGGTGCAGGCTGACTAGCTGGCGCGGGCCGGACGCTGTCTTGCGGAGTATTTGGCTGAGCCGGTTGAGCCGGTGGCTTTGGCGGGGTGTAAACCTGAGAAAGTGAAGAGCTAATGCCGAGTGCTGTGAGTAGTAAAATGCGTAAAGTCATGGTGTAGAGTCGTTGTGGATTCGTGGGGTTGGCTCTGGCTTATCGGTTGCGGATTTCCTGCACGACGGGCATTCCTTCCTGATCGACTTTGACCAGAAATTCGTAATCAGAATTACGCTCCAAATTGACCGTTTTTACTTCGAGAGGAATGCTAACCGGAACAGGCACAGGACCAGTCTGAGTATCGACCTGGACAATTGCGATTTCCATGTCCCCTTCCAAGTATCGGTTAAACAAAGTGCCGCCGATGCGATATTCACCACCAGCGAAGATGCGCCCGCCCTCTTTCTGCCACTCGGCGACTGGGAGCTCGGTAGCATCGTCGATAGCGCTGGCTTCACCCTTCAGTAGAAAAAGCGCTCCAGCAGCGAGAATGACGAGAGCAAAGACAACCCCGGCAATGATGCCAGGAGAGACGGAAGATGATGCGCGACGGGCCATGAGTAGTAAGTTGGTCTAGATTTAGGAGTTTGAAAAGGGACGATTTAGGATTCCCACTGAGCGCGGTTGATCCCGACAAGGGCCACCAAGCCGCCTACCACTAGGTGGGCGAGCAAAACGAATAGGCAAAGGCGGACATCGCTCAAGCTGGTATCGACCGTATTACGAACGGCGGTGCCGACTCCTTCGTTGAGCGCGGAAATGGATCCTGACCATGCCCAGTAGGCAGAGATAAAGGGACGAACTAGCAGATCGATGCTCTGTGGCAGAGCTAGGATAGCTCCACTTAGAGGCAGCTGGAAGCCGACTAAATAGAGGCAGAGAAGCGATGATTGGGCAGGCGTCCGCATCATGGATGAGATGCCCAGACAGATCGCAGTCATCGAAGCATTAATCAGAATAAGGAAAGTCAGGTGAACTGGGAAACCGCCCTCAAATTTCCAGAACATTTCCACCACCATCGCCATGACAAGCGACTGGATGAGCACCAAGCAGGCGAGAAAGCCGACTTTAGACGCTAGATACGCCATTGGCCGCATGCCTCCGAATTTTTCCTTCTCCATGATCTTGCGCTCGCCAGCGATCTCGCGAGCGGAGTTATTTGAAGCCATGAGCCCGAGGAGGATCACTTCGAGCATGATGATTCCTGAGACCCCACTACCCTTCTTGATCTGATTGGCTGTGACCGCCTCGCGTTCAACAATCTGGCTTTCAAGATCAGCGCTGGCTTCAGCAGTGAAGCGTTTGACCGCGCCATTGGCGTGATCGCCAAAGAGACTGATGACCAAAGGAAAAATAATGATCATCGCGATCTGCAGTGCCATCTGCCCTCGATCACGAGCAAAGATGCGCCAGCGACGGCTCAGCAAGGTCGTGAACTGGCTAAAAATGCCAGGCATCCGAGTCGGCTCGGGCTCTTCGATAATGATCTCCTTGGAATCATCCCCGACGAGTTTTGACGTCGGCGTGATGACATCGTCATCGATCTTCGAACTTTGCGCCTCTTCGTTGGACTTGAGTTTTTCACTGTCACTACTTTCTGCTGAAGAAGGTGCCGCCAGCAGAACATTTCGAGCCGAAACCGGGACCTTCAAACTGCCTTCCTTGATTTTCTCGGCACGGCGTTTATCCAGTTTATCGTAGTAGGCTGGTCGGTGTTTGGCCCAGCTGCTGGCCCATTTGAGGGACTCTTGCTTGGCCAGTTTGGGATAAACTTCCTCGGTATCATCCACCCCAAAATAGTGATTCATTAGTGGTGGCGGTCCATGATAGGCGACTCGACCTTCGTGCAGAACCAGGATGGAATCATAGAGTTCCAAGTGAGCTAGAGAGTGAGTGACCGAAATCACAACCCGACCGTCTTTGCGCGAGAGATCGTGGAGGAGATGAACAATTTCCCGTTCGGACCTCGGGTCGAGACCGGAAGTCACTTCATCACAAAGGAGCAAATTCGGATCGCTCACTAGCTCCATGGCCAGGCCCAATCGACGCTTTTGCCCACCAGACAAGACGCTCACCCGACGATCTGCAATTGCCTCAAGACCTGTTTCGCCAAGCACCCGGTCGATTCTCTCATCGAGCTCGTTTTCGCCTCTTGTCTTCACTCGAAGCCGAGTCACACATTCGATACTTTCGTCAACCGTCAGCTCATCGTAGGCAATAGAGAACTGTGGGACGTAGCCGATCTCCCATGGTTCAAAGTCGCGCTCTTCAGCAAGATCTCGCCCTTCCCACTTCAAATTTCCACCGGATTCCGAGTTCAGCCCCGCGATCGTCTTAAGCAAAGTGGTCTTTCCGCAGCCAGAGGGACCGACGATTGCCATAAAATGGCCTCGAGGAATCTTGATTGAGATATCTTCAAGGAGATTGACGGATTCCCCGTCTTTTCGGATGGCAAAGCAGATTTGATCGAGTTCTAGCACAACTTAAGTTCAGTGTTACGGTTGGATATAACAGCAGCCAACCCGAAAAGGTTGCAAAGAACGAGAAGATTTCTTGAGACGAATTTCTAAACGACTAGTTTTCAACCATGTCCCGACGCCGCCGCAAGCTCGATAAAGTCGAACGCCGAAATGATGAGAAACGCCAGAAGAGGCGCAGGTCCAATTTGAGAACCAAGTGGATCATCATTTGCTTGGGTGGGCTTCTCGGTCTGATCGCGCTCACTGCCGTTGGCAGCTACTTCTGGTTCCGATC
Organism: uncultured Verrucomicrobiales bacterium; assembly: GCA_964021555.1. GTDB lineage: Bacteria > Verrucomicrobiota > Verrucomicrobiia > Verrucomicrobiales > Akkermansiaceae > CAXIBU01. Next base: position 4,720 of record CAXIBU010000065.1, read on the forward strand.
TTATCTGGGCAGCGAAGAACTTCGGGAACTCGCCGAACAACAGCTCGGAGGCCGCTTCGACGCCAAAGTCAAACTGAGCGAACAAACCTGGAATGGCAGCGAGGTCAGAGTGGATGACCTGACCTTACGCGGCAATGGCAAGCTTGAGGCGATCGACGTCTCGGGCCTCGATGCGACTTTCGACTTCGATCAGCTCTGGAGTCGTCGAGTTCAAGTCGACGCCTTGAATTTGAATCAACTCAAGCTAACCTTCGACCAGCGCAGTGATTCCACAGGAGACGCAGCAGCTGTGGCACCTGCCCCCCAAGGTGCTGCCAAGCCTTCAACCAGCGAGCCACCGAGCAACCCCGGATTCTTTAGTCGCTTTGCACCCAAAGAGTTTAAGATCGACGAAATCAAAGTTGGTCGGGCGAAGCTCTTGGTCAGGTCGGATCTCGGCGACTACGTCTTGGATCAAACTCGGGCCACGATCTCCCCCTTCCCTGGGCAGGATGAGGCACGTCGAATCACTCTCGGAGGAGGTCGGCTCAAGCTGCCAACGGGCCCATTTCCAGAGCTCGATCTAGTGAATGCTAGCATGAGAGTGAGTCCGGGGGTGGTCTTCATCAGTCAAGCTGCTTTTCGATACGGCGATCGGGGAACTTTGGATTTAAGTGGTGAGTGGGATCGTGTTGCAGGCAACTGGAACATAGAAGGATCAGGTGACGTCATTGACACGGACGAACTCCTCCCCGCCGTTTGGCATGATTCTGTCGCTGGAACGGTGCGTTTCAACGTCTCAGCCAATCACAAAAAGGGCGACGATACCGACTGGAAAGGCGACGTCGAAATATCCAAGGGAGTGCTTCAAAATTTGGGCTTTCTCGATACGCTTGCTGCCTACACTGGAAAGACTCAATTTCGATCCCCGAGCTTCGAGGAAGCTAACTTCCGTTTCCAACAAAAAGGAGATCAGCTGCGGCTACACCATCTCAATTTCTACAGTCGCAACCTTGCTCGCGTAGAGGGTGAAATTCGCATCCAAGACGGCCTCATCGACGGCCAGCTCATGGTTGGCATCCCGCCGGGCACCTTGTCTTTCATTCCTGGCGCCGAGACCAAGGTGTTCCTCGCCACCAACAATCAAGGACGCTTCGGCTGGCTCTGGGCGCCAGTCAGGATCACAGGCAAAGACGGAACGTGGACAGAGGACCTGACTCGTCGGTTGATGGATGCTGCGGGTGAGAGGCTGTTCGAACTCGTCCCCGAAACGGGCGAAAAAGTCCTTAAATTCACTCAGAAATCAGCCCGTGAGATCCTCCGTGATCCGGTCAAAGGCGGGCTCGATACCATCCGTGATGGTAGCAAGCTACTGGAAGACACTGTCGGCGGCGGCTTGGGTAGCGGTCTCGGCATCATTGGTGGGGGGATTTTTCCACCGTCTCCACCAGAACCATCCCCCGACGAAAAGGACAAAGATTCTTCACCGCAAGAGTAAACCCAGCGAGTTCCGAGAACATTGGCAAGGTAGGCCTTCTCTATCGAAGCGGAGGGCGCTGTTTTTTGGTAGTCATTTCTGCATGATGCCATTATATTGTAAATACAATGCACCAATCGAGTCATCGCAAAAAGCACCGCCAATGGCGAGGTATTGCGATGCTCAGGAAAGGTGGATTTGCTCTCATTGTGGCGATAACGATGCTGGCATTGCTGACGGCAATGGCATTGGCAGTGCTGGCCATGAGCCGAGGGACAGCGCGCCGTGCGGAGCCTGAAAGTCATCTCAGCATAGCTCGTGCAAATGCCCGGCTTGCCCTGAATTTGGCACTCAATCAGTTGCAGACCGAATTGGGTCCTGACCAGCGGATTTCGTGCCGTGCCGCGATACTTGATAGTTCACCTGAAACCCCAGAGGTCGATGGCGTTCAGAATCCGGAATGGCTCGGAGTTTGGAATGCCAACCAAACCGATAGCTCCAGCAATCAAGCCGGAAGGCCGGACGAGTTTCGGCGCTGGCTCGTTTCCATGCCAGGACAGCTGAACTACGGGGATGCCAAAAGTTCATCTCTCGGCGGCGTCGAAACTTTTGATTTTCGCCTCCCTGGCGACGGGACTACCATTGCTCGCGCGGGAATGGTCCCAATCAATGGCAGCGGCGGCTCTTATGCTTGGCATATTTCCGACAATGCCCAGTTGGCGCGGTCAGACCTAGCGGCGCGGGACGAGCAAGATATCGCCAATTTTATCGCCAACCGTGGTGCGCTCGCCAGACATGCCCCTGAAACGCTTGAAGGTTTCGAAGATATGGCGACATCCCAAGAGAGCTTAGCCAAGCACATCTCTGACCGCAGTATTTCCATTGGTGGAAGCAACACGGGCCAGAGGAGCTCCTCACTCCAAGCTCTCACGACAAAGTCCGCCTCACTTCTGACCAATGTCGCTGCCGGCGGATTTAAAAAAGACATCAACACCTTAATGGAGCTCACCGATATCGGTGGCTTCGAAGACCTCGGCTATGGCAAGTGGGAGGGTGACGGAGCCTATCAGAGCCGCGACGCCTATCTTTATGCCCCGGGGATCGCAACTGGTGCCCGCTGGAACTTGCTCCATGCTTACTACAACCTCTACAAAGACATCACTTTTGATAACGGTGTCCCCGAACTTCAGCCGCCAAACGAGCTGATCAACTGGGTAGAGCTTGCTGATAAATATCGCGACTTTGGAGACGAGGCTGGCGGCTTTCGCTTTCCACGAATGGCTAAAATTCACTACGTATTCTCCTACGAGACCGTCCGCTCGCCAATTAACCCTTCGCGCTACCGCCTCAACTTAGTGACGGACGTGTTTTTCACACTGTGGAACCCTTTCAATGTGAGAATCGTCTTTCCTGAGGATGCTTGTATGTTCATCAAATTCAGCGAGGGCCTGCCGATGAAATTCGATTGGTTTGTCAACGGGGTCAATTTGGGCGACTCGAATCTCCACGAAATGGTGACCTCGGAATTCAGCCTCTTCATTCAACAGAACGTCTACAATCAATCAGACAAAGGATTATTCGTGATGGAACCGGGCGAGACTTTGGTTTTCTCATCAGACGGCACCCGCTACACTCCCGGTATCCAGTCGTTCGACGAAGGGGTGCGTGCTCGGGCCCTAGTGAATGGCCGCCCGATTGAAGGCGGGGGCGGTGATCGAATCGGCGTTTCGCTGATTGCTGACGAGAATGCCGGTGGCTACACCTTGCACGACGGCACACAATCCTCTCAATACTGCGACTACTGGATCATTGATTCGAGCCGTTCTATTCCCTTCTACGAGCACCGCGGTGAGATCGCCACCCAGCCAGATGCCCCGTTCCTTCAGACCTTGCAGCCTGTCGATCAAAGCGACATCCGATCAGTCACTTTTGGTCAAGCCCTAGGGCGCAAGCAGCCATTCGGCTTATTTTCCGTTGAGCTCAAGTCGTCGAGGGAATCGAACAATCCAGCGATGCCATTTCTTCATTCGGGTTACACGCGACTCTCCAGCAAGGTGGGTAACATCACTGGTGAGATCAATACCGAGCGCATGGAATACCGTCTCGATCCGATCACTAGCTTCAACAGCGACCTGCTCCAACTTTCGACTGATGCCCACCCAGCGGGGCCAAATCACGGTTTCATCGGCACAGGCCGGACTTTCGGCACTGGTGTCACCCACATGCTTCATCAGGGCGCTACGCTCGTCCCGATGACTTCGATTGCCGAATTTCAGCACGCTGGCACGGGTGACGGAGCTGCGGTCCTCCGCGCGACAAACTGGGACTTCAACAGCACCCCTAATCCACCCTACATGTCCTTCGCCGTGGGAAATTCATACGCCCACCCACTCATTCCTAAAAATCGCAATCGTAACCGCGCCTATTACGATCACTCCTACTGGTCCAATCAGCTGCTTTGGGAGGACTTTTTCTGCAGCTCGCTTACTCCTCAAACCAAGGAAATCTTCGGCAGCCCGCGATCAATCGGAGAAGTGTGGTCTGATTTCTTGGAAGGCACGGATCCCCTGCTCAACCCTCGCTATCGCCCCTACTTGAGCGATGTCTCCGCAGACGAGGCGGAGAGCGATATCATCGACGGTAATGAACCTACTCCCGAAGCTCATCAACGGATCGGCGCTAGATTGCTCTATGAAGGCGGATTTAATGTAAATTCGACTTCGGTTGCCGCTTGGAAGGCCTTTCTGTCTGGAGGCGATCAAACCAGATTACAGATTATCGAGGCACTTAATCGCAACCCCAGCGGACAAAATTCCGCTGCATCTGGCAGCCCGTTTTCACGCACCAAGGTGCCTTTGGGAGAATCAATTGATGCCGCACCAGCCAACCGTCAGCTTCAATACCTCGGATACCGAGACCTCTCCGACGAGCAAATGACTGACCTGGCTCAAGCGGTTGTCAAACAGGTCAAGCTCCGCGGTCCATTCTTAAACATGAGCGAGTTCATTAACCGTCAGCTCTCAAGCAATACCGCCCTTGCCGTCAGCGGTGCGCTCCAATCCGCGATAGACGACACATCAATCAACGACCCGATCGCCGCCCAAGGAGTTCAGACTTCAGGCACGGGCAAAGGTTTCGCCTTTCCCGAGGCAGCGGAAGGGAACTCGGCCAGGGGAGGTCCCGGTTGGCTCATGCAGGCCGATCTGTTGACCCCACTTGGTCCGTCAATTTTCGTTCGAGGCGACACCTTTACCATCCGCGCCTACGGGGATGCGCGAAACGCTCAAGGTGAAATACTATCTCGTGCCACCTGCGAAGCCGTGGTGCAGCGAACCCCTTCTTATGTGGACAGTTCCGAAAATACTCTTCAGAATCCACCCAGGCGCCCAGTAAATCTCGCCCTAGGAAGGCGCTTCGAGATCTTAGAATTCCGTTGGGTGAAGAATGAAGCTTGATGAATTTCAGAAAATCATTTTCCAAACTTTTAAGCTGTTGCGCCGCGATATTCTTCGCATGGGTGGCAAGCCTCGCGACTGCTGGCGGACAAGAGACCGATGGGATCAAATTCCGCATTCTTACCTTTGAAAAAGTCGAAGGGATTGAGAAACTTCAGCTGCTCGATCCCGAGACTAAGACGCTCGGCACCGAGGTCAAACTTCACAAAAATAACTTCACAGGCCCATATTCATCTCCCTCGAGGACTTTGATATTCGGGCTTCCCGGCAGCGAGGTCGAGACTCCCAGGATGATGGGACAGGTCAAGGTTACGGCGGCTCTGGGGCGGAATATCCTCCTGATCGCGCTACCTACCAAGACAGGCACCTACCAATTCCAAGCGCTCGCAGAGCCGCCTAGCCGCTTCGGCAAAGGTGAGATGATCTTCTTTAATTTGACCGGCACGGACCTCGCCGGCAAACTCAACGGCAAAAACTTCCTCTTCACGGCGGGGAAGCCTACTAAAGTCGGCGATCTATCTATCGACGATGAGAAAGCCGTTTTTCCAGTAGAATTTTACTCAAAGGCCAACGACAAATGGGTGCCTTTCGCATCTTCCAAATGGCTATACGAGCGAGATGTCAGAAACTTGAGTTTTTTCTACAAAGACCCCAAGCTAAAGAACATCCGCATTCGGACCATTACTGACCTCCCTCCCTCAGAGGACGAGGACGACGCTTCAGATCCTAGCTCAGATCAGTCCAACTGAGACGATTTCCGGACCTCTTCCCGCGGAATCCCACGAAGTTCGAAGACGCGGAGAATCGTCTCCTCAATCAAATTCGCCGGGCACGAGGCACCAGCGGTGATCCCTACAATCACGGGACGGTCTGAGGCAAACACCTCGGCGTATCCAGAGCTGATCTCCTCTTTCCGTTCGAGATCAAAGTGGACGATCTCTTCAAGTGAAGTGAGGCAACCTGCATCGCGAATGAAGAAGCTAGGAAGCAATTTCTCGCCGATTTCAACCAAGTGAGTGGTATTTGAACTGTTGTATCCGCCAACAACCAACATGAGGTCCATCTTCTTCTTGAGCATCTCGAAGAGGGCATCCTGCCGCTCTTGGGTCGCGCCACAGATCGTGTCAAAGAATCGATAGTTTTCTTCACTGCCATCACGATCTACCATGGCGTCCTTGATCATGGTCTGGATCGTCTCAGTTTCGCTCTTGAGCATCGTGGTCTGGTTCGCTACGCCAACCTTGGCCATGTGAACTTCAGGGTCGAAGCCTGGAGAAACACCGTCCTTGAAACGTTCCAGCAAAGCAGCACCGTCCACTTTACCGCGGAGGTAATCGCACACAAACTCGGCATCGTCCAAGGTCAGGATGACGAGATAATGCCCGTCGCCCGCATCGCCTAGTGCTCGCGACGCCGTGGCGCGCGTTTCCTCGTGCCCGGCCTTCCCGTGAATAATCGAGGTGACGCCCTCCTTGGCATAGCCGCGAACTCGACGCCACACCTTCATGACATCGCCGCAAGTCGTATCAACAATCTGGGCTCCTTGCCGATCAATCTTGTCCATGAAATGCAATGGCGCACCGAATGCAGGCACAATCACGACATCGTCTTCGGTCAGCTCATCGTATTGCTCATCCATGTCCACCCAGGGCAGGGTGATGATCCCCATTTCATCGAGCTGACGATTCACTTCGGGATTGTGAATGATCTCACCGATCAGAAAAATTCGATTATTGTCGAAGACCCGGCGCGCCGCATAGGCGAGATCGATCGCCCGTTCGACACCGTAACAAAAGCCAAACGACTTCGCCAAATAGACCGTCGTATTGCCCAAAGTCAGCTCACCACCCTGCTTACGAAGACGCTCGACGACCGAGCTCTCGTAATGATTAGCGACCTCCGCTTCCACACGTGCCATGACGTCGGGACGGCGCACATTGACGCGCTTTTTCTTTTTCGGTTTAGCTGCTTCAGACATAATTTTGTTGTGACGCTAAGCTCTGTCGGACGCCATTCAAGGTCATTCGAAAAGAAAGAGCATTCATTTCCCGCAACGATGGGGCACCGTCATCGCCCCATCAGCTGGGCTCACCAGGAGAATTTGAGCCTCAATTCCTGTCTTCGCCTCATAGACTTTCGACAAATGCGCGGCGATCGAAGCGGCACGGTCTTTCTGACATAAAGTCACCGTCGATCCGCCAAAACCACCTCCTGTCATGCGAGCGCCAAGGACTCCCCCCTCGGTCCCGATTTCTAGAGCGGCATCAACCAAAACATCTAGCTCACGACATGAAACCTCAAAGTCATCGCGCAGTGAAACATGGCTCTCATTCATCAGCTCACCCAGTTTGGCAAAGTCGTTCTTCTTCAGAACTTCCGCGGCCTCAAGCGTTCGCTCACTTTCGCTGATGACATGCCGGGCCCGCCGAAACACCACTTCATCCAAACTCGATTTCACCGCAGCAAGATCCTCCATGGTCGCGCCACGGTAGCTGTCACGCCCTAATGCGGCCAAAGCTTGCTCAGTTTGCCTACGTCGCTCGGCATAAGCGCCATCACTCAGAGCATGGGAGACCTTCGTATTTGAGATGAGCACCGCCAAATCATCCTGCTTAAAGGGCACCAATTCCGCTTCCTCCTTCAGGCAATCAATCAGGACAACATGTCCTTCCTGACCAAAGGCCGAAGCAAACTGGTCCATGATCCCGCAGGGAACTCCCGCAAAATCGTGCTCAGCTTTTTGCGCTAACAGCGCCTTGGCCTTCGCCCCTAGATCAACGCCACATAGCTGCTCCCATAGGGTCGCAAAGGCGACTTCCAGCGCAGCGCTGCTGGAGAGACCCGCCCCGAGCGGCACGTCAGAGGCAATCTGGATCTCTATTCCTCTCCCGAGTTCATGCCCCAATTCCTTGAATCCTTGAATCACGCCCTTGCCGTAATTTGCCCATGATGGCTGGCCAGGGGTCAGTTTCTCGACTAGTCCGAATTCCGTTTCACCAAACGAACCTTCAGCTGAAATAATCGCGCTGGTGTGCTCGTCTGACCAATCCGCGGCCAGAACCGTGTAGGCAGGAATAGCGAAAGGCATCACGTAGCCATCGCAATAATCGATATGCTCACCGATCAGATTTACCCGCCCCGGAGCCGCTACAACGATGCTCGGACAGCGCCCGAAGCGAGCCTCAAAGCTGGATTCAGCAGTAACAACGGTTTCCGCTAAGGTCTTGGGTAAATTTACTGACATGCCGTCACCCTTGATGAAATCCATCGAAATGGCAATCGAAACGCCATCGAATTTCATGCTGGTAGGTCTCACCTGGCCGGAGAATCGCTGAAGGAAAGTCCGGCTGGTTCGGGGCATCAGGCAAATTTTCCGATTCCAGCGCCACCCCACAAAAGCCCTTCAAGACACTCCCTCCTTTACCTGCCGGCGCTTCACTAATGTAGCCTCCGGTGTATAAATGAATCGCTGGCTGATCGGTCCAGATTTCAACCGAACGTCCCGATCCGCGATGGCCAAGTTTGGCCCCCAGGCGAGGCCCCCTCCCCTCGATCAAAAAGGCGTGATCGTAGCCCATCAGCTCAACCAGTTCACCTGATTCATCGTCGAGCCCTTGGGACAGGTAAGCCCCCTTTGAAAAATCGAAAACCGTTCCGACTACTGAAGAAGGCTGAGCGCAAATCAGATGATTTGGATCGATGGCATGGTAGCGGGTTGAGGCCAATTGAAGCTCGTGCCCATTAACCGCCTCGTTGTGATCCCCTGAAAGATTCCAGTAAACGTGATTGGTCAAGTTCACGACCGTCGCTGCATCCGTCTTGGCGGAATACCTGACCGACAGCTCATTTGGGCCGACCCGGTAGGTGGCCGTCGCTCGCAAATTCCCCGGATACCCCCCTTCGCCATCAGCAGAGTTCAGCGCAAAGGTGGCTGCAACAGAGATGCCATCCACTTCCTGAACATCGAGCAATTCCCAAATCCGCTGGTGAAATGGGGCCCCACCTCCATGGAGAGAATTTGGCCCGCAGTTGCATTCCAATTGATGAAGCACCCCATCAAGCGAGAATTGCCCACCTGAAATCCGATTCGCAAAACGTCCACAGGTCGCGCCAAAACAGGCCTCATTGGCTAAAAACCCCTCCACCGATTCAGGACCAGCCGCCAGATCCGACCAAAGCCCCTGCGAATCAGGCGTCTGAATTCCAAAGATCGCGGCTCCCTTTGCAAGAAGCTGGACCTTGATCCCTAGAGATTCATCACCGAGTTCGATTAGCTGAT
>CAXIBU010000066.1:0-13846 GCA_964021555.1 uncultured Verrucomicrobiales bacterium
TGATTTCCGAGAAATGTCGTCCGAATCCAATCCAGAAGCTGGTTTTTCAGCACCCACCGTCGAAGAGCTTCAACCCCTTTTTGATAACTACAAGATCGAGAGCCTGATCGCCGTTGGTGGGATGGGGGCCGTCTACCGGGCGGTGCAAACTTCTCTTGATCGTGAGGTTGCGATCAAAATTCTCCCCCGAGAGTTGGGTGAAGATGAGCAATTTCAAAAGAGCTTTACTGAAGAGGCGAAAGCCATGGCCAAGCTCATCCATCCCAACTTGGTTGCGGTTTTCGACTTCGGCTCGGCGGGCGGGCTGTTGTTTCTTGCGATGGAATTTGTCGAGGGGCGCTCGCTTCACGATGCTGCTGAAGGGAATGCCATCGACCAAGTTGAAGCAGCGCAAACGATCCAACTTGTCTGTGATGGACTGGCACATGCCCACGGCAAAGGCATCATTCACCGCGACATCAAGCCGGCGAATATTCTGATCGATCAACAGGGGATGCCAAAAGTTACCGATTTTGGCTTGGCCGGTCCGATGAACGAGCGTGGTGATGGAGTCCTGATGGGCACACCTTATTACACCGCTCCTGAAGTTTATGAGCGCGAAGGTGCGGTGGACCAACGAGCTGATGTCTACTCCGTTTGCGTGATGCTCTATGAGCTCCTCACCGGGCAATTACCTAAAGATGGTTACCAAATGCCATCAAAGATAAACGATTCTCATCCTGCCTTTGATGACATCATAAAACGCGGGCTGCACCCCAATCCTGGGTTCCGAATTTCAACGGCCCATGAGCTGAAGGAGCTACTGAATTCTGTGGTATCGCAGATTGAAGGTGGCAAGGCTCCGGAAGTCACGGAACCGACCAAGCGCCTCAAGGCAGGAGCGGTTCTTAAAATTCAGGGTCAGAAGTCGCTGCCCAAGCAGGCCAAGCCGACGGTGATTAAGAAGCCGCCCGTGCCATCGCGAGCGCCAGCTGCAGTGAAGCGTGCCACTGTTTCAAAGCCTGCTCCGGTTGTTCCATCCTCTTCGGGAAACAATCCGGCTGTCATCGTGATCAGCCTGCTCGCCGTGGTTGGCATCATCGGAGCAATCTTTGCGTTTAGTGGTGGTAAAGAGCCCGAGCAGTCGACTACCGAGACACCGGCTGAGACTTCCAAACCCAGTGCTGAAAAATCGTCTGACGGAGCACCGGATACAAGCCCCAAGCTCAAGGACGGAAAGGCGCGTTTCGGGTCTACGATTAAGGTGGATAAGCCCACGCGCAAAGTGCAGGACATCAAGAATCATCTGCTGACGAATCAAATGAAAATTCAGTTTGGTGATCGCGAAGTCCTGCCCGAAGAAACGATCTCGGTTGGAGACAGGTATTTCTTGTTGATCGAAGAAAAGATGACGTGGTTCGAGGCTCTCGCATTCTGTGAAGATCTCGGAGCACAACTTGCCTGCTTCCACGGCGAAGCTGACTTTGACTGGGCCGTGAGCTCGGAATTGAAGGAGCTGACAGGAGACAAGCTCTTCTGGACCGGCGGCTACGCTGCTGGGGAAGCGGACAACTTCGCATGGATCGACGGTGCGGAGTGGGACCTAAAGTCTTACTTCATCGGCAAGGCTCCCACGGCAAATTCCAAGTTCCTGGCTTTGAGCGCCAGCAAGCGACGGCTTGCGCCATTTGCAGGTGACCTGAAACTGCCATTCATCATGGAATGGACATCAGAGCGCGAGGCGAAAGGCTCCTTTAAGAAGCAGCTTGAGCGCACGAGAGACGCGATTGCCGCTGGTGAAACGCCTCAGTGGCCGGCGGGCTCGGTCATTGCCGAAGATAGGTGCTTCGTCTGCATTCCCAAGCGGGTTTCTTGGCAATCAGCACGCATTCAGTCACGCAATTACGAAGGCGAGCTAGCGGTGATTGATAGTGCTCCCAAGCTTGATGCCGTGGCCGAGTGCATCCGCCTGCACTTGAATCAGACCGATGTGGTCTGGACGGGTGGCAAATTCACGCTTGGGAAGGGCTGGGCTTGGCATAACGGTATCGACTGGGATTTCACCAAGTGGGCTCCTGGTGAGCCGGCCCGGCTTAAAGTGGAATCCATCGCTCTTCAGCTCATCGCCGATGACGATCTGATGACGAGCTATTCCTTCAAAGCTGGGAATGCCAAAAGTCCTGCAGGCGCTTATCTGATCTCCTGGGCGACGGAGTAAGTTTAGAGCTGCTTCTCAGTCTGATTGCGCAAAAAATCGGCAACCTGGAAAAAGAAGTCGTGGAGCGCTTGTTGCTGATCGGGTTCCAGCTGGACCTCAGTCATTGCGGAATCCATTAGCTCTACCCAACGATCGCGCTCTGCAATGCCAATTTTATATGGGAAGTGGCGCATTCTTAGACGAGGGTGACCGCGCATTTCAAGGTAAGTTCTTGGCCCGCCCAATCGCATCGCAAGAAAGTGATATAAGCGATCTTCCGCACCCTTCCAATCATCCTTGGGATACATCGGACTGAGAATGTCGTCCGTTTTGGCGCGCTTATAAAAGGCACCAACCATGTCGCGGAGTTTTGCTTCACCTAAGACTTGAAAATATTGATCAATATCTGCCACTTCGACACAATGTCAGCTCTTTGCAATTATGGCAAGATCAGCGGCTTGTCGATTGACCTTGGTGGTCTTATGCGCTTAGTTTCCGCAGTAGCTTAATGAACTCTCTGTCTCGCCGCAAGAAGCACTGGCACCTCTTGGTGTCGGTCACTGCCGTTGCGATCGGCTTGCACTTTGCGGTGTTTGTCGTTTTGGGCTGGTTCCTACTGCTCACTCAGGAATCTGCTAAAGGTTCGGAAGTTGAGGAGCCTGCGGAACAGGTCGAAATTAGCATCGCCAGCTTGGAAGCATTGCGGGAGCAAATCTACCCCAGCCCCGAAGAGCTTCTCCCCTTGCCGAAGCCGGAAGAAGACGAAGAGGAAAAGCAGGAAGATCCGGAGCGTCAAATGATGGAAACCGACGGCCTCTTGGCTCAGGAAAAGTCACCAGACGATCCTGCATTTGAGAGTGATAAGAATACCCGGGCAGCCAGCGAATTGCCACGATCCGTCACTTCAAAGGACAAGCCTCTACCAAATCAAAAAGGCGAACTCTTCGAGCGCTCCCCGAGTTTACGCGATTCCAAGTTCACAGAAGAGCAGGAAGCTCCAGAGCCAGTGCCTCAGTTGGAGAATCAGGCGGACCGCGATGCCATGGAGAAAAAGGGGGAGTCGGAGGACCTCCAGCCTGAGCCTGAACCAAGCCCTGAGCCATCGCCCGATCCACAGCCCCAGCCCGAAGCTGTGCCAGAGGACTCATCGAAAGGCATGGAGCCGGAGGAGTCGACGGATTCCCTATTGCCTGTCCCATCAGAGAAAATACGTCCCATTCCCGATGAAGAAGACGAGCCCGAGAAGAGCTTGGGCGATGATGAAAAGGCGAATCCAGAAAAACCTGAGAAAGACCTTAGAGAGGAGGCTGAAGAGAAATCGGACCCAGCTAAACCAGACAAGGGAAAACCCGATGCGAAAAGCGAGGAGGATCAAAAGGCCAGCCAAGCCAATAAGCCCAAGCGCCAACTTCAATCGTTCAGTTCGGAGCGCCGCAAGTCACAGATAAGCGGCAGTATTTCCCGTAAAGGAGCATCCTCGGTGGATGCCGTCAATACGCCAATGGGGCGTTACTGGAAGAGCATCTCAAAGGCGGTCGAGACCGTTTGGCAGAGGGAAGCTCGGAAATACCGAGACTTCAACATGCCAGGATCTTTGAGGATCGCTTTCAATGTGGACAAACGAGGTGTAGTGAGCAATCTCCGCATCATCTCGGATGCTGGCGTGGCGACGATTCAAAAGGGCTACACCATCAGGGCAATCAACGAAGCAAAGATCCCCGCAATGCCCAGTGATTTAATTTCCGAAATGGAAGGTGAACCCGTCGAGATGATCATTACCTTTAACTACTAATTCATGAATTTAAGCCCCGTATTTGTCGCTCAATCAGTCATCGATAGCGCGTGGAACTTCTTTGCGCCCGGTGGTATTTTTATGATCCTATTGGCGATTTGCTCGGTCATAGGCTTCGGTGCCATCCTTTTCAAACTCTTGACTTTGAAAGAGAGCGATGTGGTCCCGGATGACTTGGCAAATGCCTTGCTTGATGGCTCGGATTGCAAAGCCGAGGTCGGGAGAGGTGATAGTGTCCTTGCTAGATTGTGCGGGCAAGTGGACCGGTTCGGGCCAAGCGTCGGCTCCAAGCAAAAGCGCCAAGCCATCGAGGCGCTGGCGCGAGAGGAGATTGTTTCGCTTCACAATGGGGTCCCGCTTCTTGAGATTGTTATCACCATCGCTCCTCTTCTCGGGATTCTCGGCACCGCGAGCGGGCTGGTTCAGGTCTTTGGGAACTTTGCCGATGCCAATTCGCAAGAGGCCGTTGCGGATGGAATTGGCCGTGCTCTCAGCACCACAATTGTCGGTCTCGCAGTGGCCGTTCCTGCGGTGATTGCGCACGTCAGCTTCACGCGGAAGATTGAGCGGATGGCAGCCCGTTTGGAAGTGATCCTTGAGGCTTATTTGTTGAGTCGGGAAGCACCAGCTGAGACACCACGACCTTTGGAACCAGAAGTTGTCGCAGGCGCATGAATTTTTACGCCAAGCGCAAGGGCCCGCCGATTGTGCCCATTATCCCGATGATCGATATCCTTTCGATCTTGCTGGTCTTCTTCATTGTCTACACGGAGAAGAAGCAAACGAGGCCCGCCTTCAATCCCGAGCTGCCGGCGACGGCGAACCTGCCCACGGTAAATTTGCGTGGGACTTCTTCAATCTTGGCAGTCGCTGCCGATGGCTCTCTCGCCCTTGACGGAATGTCGATCCCGAGCTTTGAAATGCTCCCTGACTATCTCAAGAGCTTTGCCTCAGAGAACCAGGGGCGTCGTGTCGAACTTGAGCTGGATCAGTCGCTACCGTTGGGGCGTGTGATATTTGTATGGGATGCGTTGACCCAGGCCGGTTATGAGGTTAAGGACGTGCCGCTGCGCGTAAAGTCCGCTCAAACTGAGACCAAACCTTCATCCACTTAGATCACTATGCTTCTTGAAATTGTTCAAATCGGCGACCCGGTGCTGCGTCAGAAATGCCGCCCCGTGAGTGAAATCGACTCTGATTGCATTGACGCGCTCGTCGCTAACATGCAGGAAACGATGATTGCTGCTGAGGGGATCGGGCTTGCTGCGCCGCAGGTTGGTGTTCCGATTCAATTGGCAATCATCGATGTTGCTCATGATCCGGAATGTGTCAGCTTTCTCAAAGTAAACGGTGAAGACGCCAAGCTCGAGGACATCATGCCGCTGGTCTTCATCAATCCGGAAATCGAATTATTGGATCCCCGACTTTCTGAAACGGAAGGTTGCTTGAGTATCAAAGATCTCAACGCAAAAGTCACCCGACCTAGTGTGATCAAAGCGAAGTTGCCGCAGATCGATGGCAGTGTGATCGAGCTTGAGACCGACGGTCTTTTGGCGCGCGCGTTGCAGCATGAAATTGACCACTTGAATGGAGTGCTGTTTATCGACCGCTTGTCTGCTGCGCAGAAACTCACCGTGCGCCGCAAGCTCAAGCGTCTGACGGCCAGACGATAAAGACTTCTCCAAGACGCCGCTGGTAACCCTGCTAGTGCGAGTGGTGGGCAGCTTCGATCATTTTCAAGGTTTTCAGCTGCTGTTCTGTGGCCTTGACCTCTGGATGTTTCGGTCCGAAGCCCAACTCAGGGAGCTTGAGAAGTTTGAGCTCTGTCGCTAATTTGCGTTCTCTGACGAGCTTCCAGTAGAGCTCATTTTTGACCTGTGGGTAGCGCTTGAAGACATCGAGGCGCTTTTGGAGCTTGGCTATTTTCGGGTGCTTTGGACCGATACCCAGATGGTGAGCCGCCGAGAGTTCTAGCTCGGCATCGAGAAGCTGGGCTTGAAGTGGTTTATCAAAATTCGCGGGCTTTGCGGCTTCGCCACGCGCAAAGCTAAGGCTCAGAAATGCAGTGGCAACGAAGAATGATAGCCAGCGGCTAAGGCTCGAGAATGGTGACAGGTTCCGGCTCATACTAGGTCTAATTGACCTAGCTATGTGGGAAATTGTTCAAATTCGTTGGTTAATCACTCAAACTTTCGATCAAGCGCGCGGTATTGCAGGGCCTCAAGTAGGTGAATCGATTGGATCGATTCGGATTCCGCCAAATCTGCGATGGTGCGGGCGACTTTCAGGATTCGGTCGTGGGCACGGGCTGAGAGCTGCATTTGATCCATGGCACTCTCGAGAAGGGCGGCGGAAGCCAGGTCCAGCTGGCAATGCTGGCGAATGAGCCGTGAGGTCATGGCAGCATTGGTAAAAATTCCGGGCTGATCGGCAAAGCGCTGCAACTGGTGATTGCGCACTCTGGTGATCCTTTCTCGGATCACGGCGCTGCTGTCGCCGGTAGCGCCCGAGGATAGCTCCTTGTATTCGACCGCGGGGACGTCGATCTGAAGATCGATCCGGTCTAAAAGGGGACCCGAAATCTTGGCGCGGTAGTTCTCGATCTGTCGTGGAGAGCAGCGGCACTCGCGCTTTCCGTGCCCGAGGTAGCCGCAAGGGCAGGGGTTCATGGCGGAGACGAGGACAAATTCGCTGGGGAAAGTTAGAGTGCCAGCGGCACGGGAGATAGAGACTCGGCCGTCTTCCAGAGGCTGTCGAAGCACCTCAAGAGTGCTACGGCGGAACTCCGGCAATTCGTCCATGAATAATACACCATTGTGAGCTAACGAAATCTCGCCAGGGCCAGGGTGGCTCCCACCACCGATGAGGCCGACGTCCGAGATCGTGTGGTGGGGAGAACGGAACGGGCGCCTCGCTAAAATCCCGTCCTTGGGCGGAAGAGTGCCCGCGATCGAGTGGATCTGCGTCGATTGGATCGCTTCTTCTTCGCTGAGGTCGGGCATGATCGTGGGAATGCGCTTGGCGATCATCGACTTTCCGCTCCCTGGAGAGCCGCTGAGCAATATGTTGTGATTGCCCGCCACAGCCACTTCGACGGCTCGTTTCACCTGGTGCTGGCCGCGCACATCATTGAAGTCGATGGGATAGTCTTGATGCTGACTCAGTAGCCCTTGGCGATCAATTTCAGTGATGGGAAATTCCTGCCCCTCAACTACGAGCTCAAAGGCCTCTTGGAGATTATTGACGCCGTAAACTCTCACGCCTTCGACCAAAGCGGCCTCGCGAGCATTGGCGGCTGGGACCACCAGATTCAACCGGCCCATTTTCTTGGCGAGAATGGCAACCGAGAGGACACCACGAACGGCTCTCAGGCTGCCATCCAAGGCTAGTTCGCCTACAAGCATCCAGTTGCCGGCGTCCGCGCAGTTGTGGCGTTTCTCACAGCAGATCATGCCCAAGGCAATAGGCAGATCAAAGGCCGGCCCTTCTTTACGCAGGTCGGCAGGAGCTAGATTGACCACGTATTTCGAGTCGCCATAGGGTAAGCCCGAATTGACCACCGCCGCCCGAACCCGCTCGGAGCTCTCCTTCACCGCAGCATCCGGCAGCCCGACAATCGTCGTCTTCGCCGTCTCCGCACCAATCAGATCGACCTCAACCTCGACTTCGAGAGCTTCGACCCCTTGAAGGGCAGCGGAAAAGAAACGGCTAATCATAATTGTCGGGAAGGGTGCTAATTTGAACAGTTTTATAATTCGATGCAAGGTTGAAGTTAGTAATCCCAATGGAATTTGGTCCATCTTGCAAATGGTGCACGGGAAAGGAGCCTTTCCTGATCATTTTTGTAAGCAGGGCTCATGGGGGTGCTGGTAGGGCTCCACGAAAATACGGCCTCGATTCGGGATGAAGTTCAGAAGTGCAGTGCCGGCTACTGGGGCGAGTGATTACAAACTGAGCGCATCTTGTTAGTCGCTTGCTCCCTAGTCACGCTATAGACTAGGGAGCTTCAGCAATTTCGTTGTTTTCAGCTGCCTCCAGCTTGACGCTGTGGCTGAGCCCAAACCACATTTCTCTTAGGCTTTGAGGGTATTGCGCTGATCGTGCGTCTTCGCAAGTAGGCTCCTTGTATTTCGCAAGCGCTCTCTTTTTTGGGAGAGAGCGGTTTTTTATCCTCTTAGACTATGAGCTTTCTGAATGAGACAGGTCAGCAACTACAGATCAACGCGAGGAAAAATTCGGACAAACTTACCGTCTTGATTCGCTCCTCGAATGGGGTATAACACCTTGCTCCCGCTGCGTATTATTCATTAGCCAAATCAATTCTCCATGCTGACCTATCTCAAGCGAGCCTCGTTGCTCTTCGCCGCTTTTTCTTCCTTCTCTTCAGTCTCGGCTGCTGACTTGTCGGTTCTGACGATGGATTCTGACTTCTGGTCAAAGTCTGTTCGGACAAATCTTGAAGGTCGTGAGGCGCTAGGTTTCCGCCCATCTCAGGGCTCTTGGCTGACCAAAGAATCTGGACTCTCTCTTTGGGGGCTACCTGTCGAACAGGCTAGCATCATTGAAGGGGAGAAGGGGACTAAAACCCTAGAGGTGGTGCTTGCTGAAGCGCCAGCGGGAATGGATGACGACGAATTTCGTGAATTGCAGTCAAGCTGGTTCAAGCTTATCGATTCTGAAATTGGCACCCGTTACAACCGTCTGCCAGGCGTCAGTTCCGGAGCCTTGCAAACCAGTGGACTCCGCTGGGAGGCTGGCAATACTCTCGCAGTCTTGTCATCCGAATACGTCGTCAAAGGCGGAGATAAACAACCAGGGGCGATTAAATTGATCCTAGTGCCCGCTTCTTCGGCTCGTGACTTTATTGCCTCATACTCGGGTCGTAAGGCTGGGGCTGCCGCAGGAGGCGGCGCTGGTGGACAAAACACCGAGGTCGGACGTTCACTGAAAGGTAAGTTGTCCCGCCTTGAAGGGAAGCGCTTTGCATCAGCTTCACTGACGAAGTCACCCAATTATTTTATCTTCTATTACTCCGCTAGCTGGTGCCCACCCTGCCGAGCAACCGCATCGGATTCCGTCCGCAAGTTTAAATCAAAGATTGCCGACAACCCCAATGTCGAGCTCATCCATGTTTCCGCAGACCGCTCGGAAGATGCTGCGCTTGCATGGGCCAAGCAGGAAAAGATGCCTTGGTTGACTGTTCTTCCAGGCAAGCGAACGGGCATCGTTGGGGCAAATTATGGCGGTGGGATTCCCCGTATGATCCTGGTCGATGGTTCTGGCAAGGAACTTGGATCAGCGCATCCTTCGTCAGGATTCACTGAATTTCTCAAGCTGATTAAATAGCCAGCTCAACAGGAACAAAAAAGCCGTGCTCGCGGGGTAAGCGGGCACGGCTTTTTGTTTACAATGAGTATTTCTACAGGTGAACGATCTCGCCCGTGCGGAAGGATTCATCTGCAGCGGCTACGATTTTCATCGAGTTGATCGCATCGTCCATGTGGTCGGTGAGGTCCTCATCGTTTTGGATCGCTTTGAGGAAAAATTCCTGTTCGCGGTGGCAAAGAGCATCGTGATCGGGTTCGTCGCCGGTTTCGGTCCATTCGTCTTGTTTGACGAAGTTACCTTCGGCATCGAGTTCGGAAAAGTGGCGGCGCAAGGTGTTGGTCTTGGTGTGGGCATCGACGTTGGCGGATGATCCTTCACCAGCAGCATCTTTAGCTTCGATAGTGACACAGCCCTTTGGTCCGACCACGTCTTTTACGAAGAAGGCGGTCTCTGACATCATTGGGCCCCAGCCAGCCTCATACCAACCGACAGATCCGTCCTCGAAGGTGACTTGGAGGTGTCCGTAATTGATCTTGCCCTCAGGCAGCTCATCCGAAAGTCGCGCACCGAGACCAGCGACACGCACGGGCTTGGAGCGGGTCATTTGGCACATGACGTCGACGTAGTGAACGCCACAATCGACGATTGGTGAGATCGAGGACATGAGGTTGCGGTGGGTTTCCCACATCGCGCCGGATGACTGCTGGTTGAGGTTCATGCGCATGACCAGCGGCTTGCCGAGGTCATGAGACATTTCGATGAACTTCTGCCAAGAGGGGTGGTGGCGGAGGATGTAGCCGATGACGAGCTTGCGTCCGTTGGCTTTCGCGCTGGCGACGATTTCTTCAGCCTCTTCAACGGTATCAGCGAGAGGTTTCTCGATAAAGACATCACAGCCAGCCTCGAAGGCCGCCTTGGCGAAAGGTGCGTGTGTGTCGGGGTAGGTGGAGATGGAGACGGCGTCGGGTTTGGTCTCTTCCAGAGCCTTGTAAAAGTCATCGAAGAGAGGATAGCCCCCGCCAAGCTCTTCATTGAGCTTTTCGCGTGAGCCAGCGGAGCGGGTGCAAATGCCGACGATTTCGAAGTCAGGGATGTTGTGGTAGGCGAGGGCATGGGAGCGGCCCATGTTACCGGCGCCGACACAGAGAATGCGGATCATAAAACTGGTTATCTGTTAGTGGTTTATGTTATTGAAAGGAGTTTGAGCGGCTGGGGCCGCTGGGGCTCAAACAGCTGATTCGGAGTCTGGTGAAGCGGCTTCGGTGGCGTCGGCGACATCAGTTTCTGAGGTGTCGACTTTGTCCCAGAAGGCGACAGCGAAGATGACGAATACAATGGCAGCGAAGATCATGGGGTAGATCCAGTAGTTTTGCCAGGAGGCCATGTTGGCTGGGATCAATGAGCTATCGACCCCATCAGGGTAGCCCTTGCCGAACATGCCGAGGAGGGAATCGATGGCGCTTTTCTCGGGCGCGCCTGCATTGGCATCGGAGATGGACTTGACCAAGGTGCCCTCGGGGGCTGCGCCGTAGGTGGTGTCGCCACTGGTGAGAGTGTTGGGGAGCTTGATGTCGGTGAAAGGGAAGGTTCCGCCAAAGGCGAAGCGGAAACCGAAGAACATGCCGATGCCTTGGGTCAAGAAGACCAGCAAGCTCTGAGCTTGGCCGCGGATTGCCTTCGGCGCGGTCTTGTCTGTGTAGATGAAGCCGGTAACGAAGAAGAAGTCGTAGCAAATTCCGTGCAGTGCGACACCGAGGAAGAGCATCCAAGCGACTTGGTCAGGCGCTCCGAAGGAAAATAGCGCATATCGGGCGACCCAGCATCCCATACCGATCAGGAGCATCATTTTGACTCCGAGTTTGCGGAAGAAGAAGGGGATCAAAATCATGAAGATGATCTCTGACATCTGGCCGATGGTCATGAATGAGCCTGGCTCAGTGAAGCCGGTTGCCCCGAGGTAATCAGCGGTCTGGCCGTAGTAGTAGGCGAGGGGGATGCAGATCAAAGTTGAGCAGATTGCGAAGACGGCGAAGGCAGGCTTCTTAAAGAGGGTAAAGGCATCCAGCATCAACAGCGAGCGTAGGTTGATTGGCTCGCCCTTGGCTGGGGCTGGCGTGCTGGGGAGGAAGAAGCAATAGAGACCGAGAATCAGGGTCGAGACAGAGGCCAACCAGAGGATGCTGAGGCTGTCAGACCAACCTGCGAAGCCGAGGCCAAGCCCGGCTGCGATCCAGCCAATGGTGCCCCAGACGCGGGCCTTTGGAAATTGCTCCTGGGGGAGGTGGGTGAAAGTAATGGTATTGGCGAGGCCAAGCGTCGGCATGTAGCAACACATGTAGGCGATCATCAAATTGACGATCATGGGACCGTTAGCGGCTCCACCGGGAGCGAGCTGGGCGATCCATGCCATCAGGCCAGCACCGATGAGCAGCAGCACACCCATGACTTTTTCAGAAGGGAAGAGCCGATCGGCGACGAGCCCAAGAAAGAGCGGCGCGAAAATGGCAGCGATGGGAGCACTTTCATAGGCACCGCCAATGGCGTCACCGAGATCGTGGGCATTAAAGGCGAGCTTGAGGGTGACGAACCACGAGCCCCAAGCGAAGAACTGCAGGAACATCATGATGGACAGCTTCAAGAGAGCTCCGTCGGTGGATTTTTGATCAGTCATAGTAAGTGGGTGAATGAAGTGGCTGTGGATCTATCAGGTTTGAAGAATCCTGACAAATGTTGAATTTCTGGAGGGTAGGTCCAGTCACAGTCCGTAAAGAGACGGAATCAAGTTGGTGATTCTTTCGTTAAACAAACACCTTTGATGCTTTTGGTAGGAACGATCTACTAGGCCTTGGCGCTCTGCCATTCTGATTCCATCTCATCCAGGCTGGCATCCGCGAGGCGGGTGCCCTTGTGGTTGAGGGCCGATTCCATTTGGGAAAAGCGCTGGCGGAAGCGTTCTGAAGTTTCAGTCAGGGCAAGCTCGGGGTCGATCTTGTGTCGGCGGGCAAGGTTGACCACCGAGAAGAGCAGGTCGCCAATTTCTTCTGAAAGTCGTTCCTTATCACCACTAGCGACCTCGGCTTCGACTTCGGCGACCTCTTCGTGGATCTTATCGATTACGCCCTGATCATCCGGCCAATCGAAGCCGACTTTAGCGACCTTCTTTTGAATTTTGGCAGCTCTGAGGAGTCCGGGAAGTCCATCGGCGACCCCGTGCAGGTAGCTGGCGTCCTCCGCACCCTTTTCTTCGCGCTTGATCTGATCCCATTGGTTGAGGACACCATGAGAATCCTCGCATTTGGCATCACCATAGACATGGGGGTGGCGCCGGACCAGCTTGTCGGAAACCGTTTGAGCGACATCGTCGAAGTTGAAATGCCCGGCCTCCTCAGCTAGCTCGGAGTGGAAGATGACCTGCAGCAGGACGTCGCCCAGTTCTTCCTTCATGTGCTGGATGTCCTTGCGTTGGATCGTATCGACGAGTTCGTAGGCTTCCTCGAGCAAATTTGGCAAAAGGGATTGGTGATCCTGCTCGGCATCCCACGGGCAGCCCCCCGGGGCTCGAAGTCGGTGCATGATCGCTCGTAGTCGGGCGATCTGAGATGTGCTTGGGGTGGGGGAGATCTGTTCTGCGTCGTTCATGGGAAATTCGTTAATTAGCTGCGTTTGCTCGCATTTTTCAGCACCTGTTTCTCGCGCTCGGTGAGGCTTTGCAGGCCTTTTTGATGAACCTTTTCGAGGATTTCATCGATCTCACGCTCGGTGCTCAAGGTCTCGGGGCGGGGGCGGAGCTTGGGCGGGGTGCTGGGCTGGTAGGGTTTGCGAGGTTTCGGTCGACGCGCGCGCTGGGCAATCGGCTGTGAATTTTTAAGCCACGCGAGCGATTGCGGAAATTGCATGAACAAATACCCGGCGAGGGCCCCGCCAAGGTGACAGGCCTCGCCGCCCGCATTGTTACCACGGGTCATGATGGTGAAGACCGAGAAGACCAAGAACGCGATGGCCAAGGTTCGTAGCTTGAGTGGAATGGGAGGGAAAAGCAGCATCACCCGTTGATTGGGAGCTATGCGCGCTGCTGCAATTAAGACGCCGAGCAAGCTTCCAGAGGCACCGATGAGCCATCCGCCCGGGCTGAGCAAGCCCACCGAGGCCAGAAGAACGAAGAACAGGGCTCCTATGCACCCGCAAATGAAGTAAAATCCAGCAAAGGGCTTGCTGCCCCACCATCGCTCGACCATGGGCCCGAAGACAAAGAGGCCGATCATGTTGGAGAAAAGGTGCCCGAGATTCGCGTGGAAAAACTGGTAGGTGAGGAATCGCCAAGGTTCCCCCAGGCTCATGTCCGGATTGAGAATAAAGGCACCAACTTGTTGCAGTGGGGGGAAATGTTCCTTGGGGGATTTGAGAAAGAAATAGTCGACCACAAAGATCGCGATATTGATCCACAACAAGGCCTTGGTCACCGGGGCGCCTTCGAAACGAGAGGGTCGCTGGACGGGGGCGGCATAACTTCGATCATCAAATCCCATAATTCAGGCCCAACCCTGCCCTAC
>CAXIBU010000067.1:0-13710 GCA_964021555.1 uncultured Verrucomicrobiales bacterium
CGATCGCCTCTTCTGATACCTTAGAATGATGCACGCACCGCTTCTTGCCTCGTTCCAGATTTTTCGAGATCTGATGCTTGTTTTGTGTCTTCTTGGGCTGCTTACCGCCGTTCAGGCGGGGCGGATTGAGCCATCATCACCTTTGAAGAATCTTGCTGTTTTGCCAATGGAGAAGGCTTTTACCATCAGAGGCGATGGTGCGAAGGGGAATCAAATTGAGATCGAATTTCAAAACCGCATCTTCCCCGGCACGGTTGGCAAAAATCGCACCTGGGAGGTGACCCTTTCTGGATTAAAGGCAAATGCGGTCAACGAGGACATGATCATCCGCGAAGGGCCGCGTGAACTAACTGTGAAAAACCTCCTCGTCGGTGAGCTGTGGGTTTTCTCAGGCCAGTCCAACATGGCCTTTCCGCTTAAGAACGCCACAGGCGGAAAGCAGGCCATGAAGGAGATTCCACAAGCGCCCATTAGGATTCTCAGATTCGACGCTCCACCCACCACGATCTCCCCTTTTAACGAAGAGCACTTGGAACAACTTAAAAACATTGGCCTCTACCGCTTTTCATGGAAGGAGCCCACAGCCAAATCTCTCGCTAGCTTCTCTGCCATCGCCTGGTGGGCGGGCAAAGAAATTCAAGCTCGCAAAGGCATTCCCATCGGGATCATTTGCAATGCTGTGGGGGGAACGGGCACCGAGGCCTGGCTTCCCGCAAGGACGCTCCAAAAAGACGCTTACCGTGCCATTGCAGGCGATCGTTGGTTGTCCAGTGAGCGCATTTCCCCTTGGGCCCGCGGACGCGCCAAACTCAACATTGGCAAGCACGACACCACTCTCCATCCATTCAAACCTAGCTGGTGCTACGAGAACCTGATGAGCTCCCTCCGTGACATCCCAATCGCCGGGGTCGTCTGGTATCAGGGCGAGACCAATGCCGAACAGAACGCCCCCGCATGGAACCAGCAGCTGATCTGCGACCTGATCTCCGGCTGGCGACGTGACCTGAATCAAGCCGAGCTGCCTTTCTACCTAGTCCAGCTGCCACGCATCGGCGGCACCGATCCCATGCGCCAGTTCTGGCCCGAATACCGCGCCTCCCAGGCAGCCGCCGCCAAAAAAATGCCCTGCACCAAACTCGCCGTCACCACCGACCTCGGCTACGATTCTCCCGACGTTCATCCGCCCGATAAGCGCCCAGTCGCAGACCGCATTGTTGAAGTGATTTTTGAGGAGCGGTAGGCCTGCCAAATACAGTGATTGAATTGAGGCGATTTTTATCACACAAAATTGCCCATCGTGATCCATTTTCTATTTCTATCTCTGCTCGGTCTTTCCATATCGTTGGCCCAGGCGGCCGATCGACCTAATATCCTATTCTTCTTGGTTGATGACATGGGCAGCACCGACACCTCGGAGCCCTTTCTAACCAACGAAAACGGCGAATTCATCACCACCCCGCTCAATCAGCGCTACCGCACCCCAAACATGGAGCGGCTCGCTCGCCGGGGACGGAAATTCGTCAATGCCCGTGCCTACACCGTCTGCACTCCCACCCGCGCCTCCTTGATTACTGGGCTAGAGGCGCCTCGCCTGCACATCACCACCTATACCGATCCCTCCCGGCCAAGCCCCAAGGACAATGCCAATGGCCCTGTGCTAAAAAGCCCCGAATGGACCATGAGTGGAGTCGATCCCAAGCTCCCGACTCTGCCCGGAATCCTCCAGCAAAACGGCTATCGCACCATCCACTGTGGCAAAGCCCACTTCGGCCCCAACAGCACGCCAGCAGGTAACCCGAAGAACCTCGGCTTCGAAGTGAACATCGCCGGCCACGGAGCTGGGCGCCCGGGCTCCTATTATGGAAAAGACAACTACGACGGCTCGAAACGCCAAGTTCCCGGGCTCGAAAAATACCACGGCACCGATACCTTCCTGACAGAGGCCCTGACCCTCGAGCTCAAAAAGGAGATCAGTGCCAGCCAAGAAAAGAAACAGCCTTTCTTCGCCTACATGGCCCATTACGCCGTCCACGGCCCCTTCCAGGCAGATCCCCGCTTCACCCAGAACTACCCGAAACTTAAAGGACGCGCGCTCGCCTTCGCGACCATGGTCGAGGGCATGGACAAGTCCCTCGGCGATCTCATGGATCATCTGGAGAAACTCGGCATCGCCGAGGAAACGATCATCGTTTTCTACTCCGACAACGGCACTCCCGCGATCCCGAATTTGCCGCTGCGCGGGATCAAGGGCACTCGCTACCTCGGCGGGCACCACGTGCCCATGATCGCATCGTGGGCAAAGCCGAATCCGAACCACCCCCTGCAAAAGACCTATCCAATCCCCTCCGATAGCATCGATACCAACCTCGTCCAGCCCGCCGACTTCCTGCCAACCTTGGTCTCCGCCAGTGGTAGCCCTCTCCCCGCAGGCAGCAAATTCGACGGTTACGACCTCAGCGAGGACCTCAAGGGCACGCCAGGCACCCACCGCCCGCAGCAGTTTCTTTCTCACTTCCCGCACCGCCGTGGTAGCGATGCCCTATTCACCACCTTCACCAACGGCGACTGGAAGCTGCTCTACGACTATCAGAAAAAGGAGTATCAACTCACCAATATCCGCTACGACCTATCAGAGAAACAAAACCTGTGTGTCGACAAGCCAGCCCTCGCCATCAGCCTTGCCAAGGGCATGATTAAGAAGATGAAGAGCCTCGGCGCACAGCCACCGATCGACATCAAGTCCGGGAAACCCGCATGGCCAGACTTGGCGCCACTGAACGCACTGCTCAAGAAACACCAAGCCGCATCTAAAAAGGCCCCGCTTGAAAATGACAACCTCGACCTGATCAAGCTCGTCCAACCCATCGGCCCTGATAATATTTATCGGGATCCTGGTTTCTACACCTGGTGCAACAGCATCATTCAAGGCCCCGAGGGCAAATACCACCTGTTCTACGTCCGCTGGCCTAAAAAATACGGCTTCTACGCTTGGCTCACCCATTCCGAAATTGCTCACGCCGTCTCCGATCAGCCAGCAGGCCCCTATCAGTTCCAAGACCTCGCCATCCCGGCCCGCGGCGAATTTGCATGGAACCAGATAAATGCACACAATGTTAAAATTAAGACTTTTAACGGCAAGTTCTACCTCTACTTCATCGCCACTAACGACGGAGGAAAGACCCTCAGCGAAGAAGATCTGATTAAAACCGCAAAAGTCGGCTATCGATCGCCAAACTGGCCTATTTTACGTAACAACCAGTTGACTGGTGTGGCCGTCTCGGACTCCCTCAGCGGACCTTGGAAGGTCAGCTCTCAGCCCGCCATCGAGCCACACGGCCCGATCTCCACGGTAACGGTGAACCCCGCCATCTGGCAGGACGCTTCCGGAAAATTCCGTATGGTCATCAAGGGCGATTACCCACCCACCCGCTTGGCACAGGCCGTGGCGGTCAGTGATCAACCCACCGGCCCCTTCAAGATTCAGCCCGAGCTCGCCTTTGACCGATACTCCGAAGACGTTTCCGTCTGGCAAGATCCCAGCCGAGGTCTCACCTACGGCATCCTTCACGACACCAAAGGATTCGGCCTCATTGTCAGTCAGGACGGCATCAGCTGGCAGGATGCCAAGCACTTCCGTGCCATGGATAAAACCGTGCCTACCCTTGACGGCCCACCTCTCAAGCCTAGCCGCTTCGAGCGCCCCGCCGTCTTCGCGGCCAAGGACGGCACGCCACTGGTTCTCTCATCAGCAGCGCAATTCAATGGCGGAAAGGACGCCCACATCATCCTGATCCCGCTCAAAGCAACAGACTCTAAAAAATAGCATTAAATGCGCAATCAAGGGCACCGCCTGCGCAGACAAGTGGCACAAATTCAGTTTTAATTCAGGCATCATTTACCATGTGTCATGAAATTAAAACCAAGCTTAATCACTCTCCTAGCAAGCACGCTTCTAGCTCAGGCCGGAACGGAACCAGCAATCCAAACTGCACCTGCGGAGGGCAGTGTCTTCGACAACGCGCTGAGACCGATCAGCAACCCGACCCTCTTCGACCTGCCCCTGGCGCGGACGCAGATCCACGCGATCTACATGAACCATCAGTTCCCGGGTAGCATCGAGCTAGCCAACGGTGGCGGCGACCTCCCACTTGGGGGCGAAGCAAACATCGTGGCCGTCCAGTTCGAATACGCACTGAGCGATACCTTTTCCATCGTCGCAGCTAAAGATGGATACGCTAAAGTCAATTTCGACAATACCCTGAATGATGCCGACGGATTCGCTAACATTGGAGCGGGCGTCAAATGGGTCTTTCATAAGAACGAAGCAACTGGCTATGCGGCGGCTCTAACCACCACCGTCGAATTTCCTACGGGAAATACCGATATTTTCCAAGGAATGGGAGACGGTCTAGTCAACGTCATGGTCTCCAACCTCAAGATTGCTGACCGATGGCAGTTCGCTAGTAACATCGGCATCCAAGTGCCATTCGATAATGATGTCCAAGCAACCATGGGCTTCGCTAGTGCTCACGCATCATACCGTGTGACCGATTGGTTCGTTCCTCTCATCGAAATGAATTGGTTCCACGTGCTCGATCCGGCTGACCAAGGCCTACGCTTCAACGGACAAGCTGGTGGCGCCGTTCCCAATCTCGTCGGCTTCGAAGGCGGCGACCTCTTCAACATTGGTGCAGCCAATTCCGGTGAAAACCGTGATTTCGTCACTTTGGCCATCGGGGCGCGTTTCCCGATCAATGACATGCTCACCCTGGGTGCTGCCTACGAATTCCCACTCACCGACAATGAAAACAGCCTCATGGAAGATCGTATCACCATCGATGCAGTGATCCGCTTCTAAGGCGGTTTGAAGGATCTCAACCGAACCACCCGAGTCCCTGAGACGATGTTTCTCAGGGACTCCTTTTTTTAGAAGACGAATCATCTAGCCAAACCTCCTGATTCTGAATACTCTAGGATCCTTCAATTATTTCCCCATGAAAATACTCTTACTTGCTCTCGCGATCTTCAGCATGACTGCTCTGCCCTCAATGGCGGCATTCGATACTTACATCCGCTTTGCTCAATCGGGCACCAGTTGGCTCGATGGAGACAGTAAAAATGAGCAATACAACGGCGGAGAAGGTTGGAGCGCCCTCCAAAGCTTCAGTTTTGGAATTGAGAATACCGTCAACATCGGCAGCGTCACTGGCGGAGGCGGAGCGGGAAAAGCTACCTTTAAGACAGTCAATTTATACAAAAAGACCGACTCATTGAGCGCCGAATTATTCAGCGCCTGTGCCCTCGGCCGGCATTTCGAGCGAGTGGAAATTGTGGTGGTTCGCTCTGGCGAAACAACCACTGGAACCTCAAGGGTCTTACGAGCCGACTTGCGCTTTGTTATGGTGCAAGATGTAAATCTCTCTGCATCAGATGGCGACGAGGTGGTCAGCGAGGGCGTGATTCTTCAGCATGGAGCTCACGAGATTAGCTTCTATGGACAAGGCAAAGCGGGCGAAGAACTTACCCCTAAGACGTCTACGTGGAGCCGGGTGTCGAACACTCCGACCCTAGACCTCTGATCTTTTCAGGCAGTTCCACATGAAAGCCTTTCTTCTGTCCATTCTGTGCCTTTTTCTCGCACAGAATCCTCTGCTTGCTGCCTTTGATGCCTACTTAAAGCTCTCCGAAAACGGTAAGGCCGTCGAGACGGATGCCGTTCATTCTTGGATAAAAGTATTGGGCTTCGAACAGGGTATTGGCAACACCGTCAACATCGGCAGCGTTTCCGGCGGGGGCGGATCAGGAGCATCCTATGGCAAACCCGTGATCTTGAAACTTGCTCCTGACGGAGCGGTCACAAACATGATGGATGGCACGGCCAGAGGGACCGTCTTCGATCTCAGCCTGCATTTTGTAAAAAGAATCGATTCGAGATCCTTGGTTTTCGTCGGTCTTGAGTTCGAAAGTGTTCTCGTCAGTTCCGTGACAATCTCCGGCTCGGACGGAGACGGCCATCCTCGAGTGGAAATCGAATTTTCATACGGCAAGCTCACCTTCAGCCAGTCACACATTGACCAAAAATCTGGCCGAGTCGACAAGACACTCGCAAGCACCGCTGACTTCATCTCCAATACTTTCACAGGAACCAGGACGGTCAGCCCAATTCAACCGGGAGATTATTCAGACAAAACCACTCCTCCTCCTCCGCCAAGCACCGACAACGACGATGATGGCATGCCCAATGCCTGGGAAGATCTCTATAGTTTCAATAAAGACAGCGATCTTGACGCTCCCCTTGATGCCGACAAGGACGGCTATACCAACTTGCAGGAATACATCGCGGGCACCCACCCGCATTCTCCCACATCCTTCTTTAAAGTCTCGGTCACCAGCAATGCGGCCGAGCCAGGCGCACCCGAAGTTCGCCTCAGCTGGAGTGCGATCACTGGCCGCACATATCGCGTGCTTTCTTCGAGCCAACCCTCGAGTGGCTTTAATGCCATTCATACCGTGACAGCTGGCTCGAATGGCTCTCTCACACACACCCCGGCCGCCGGCTCAGGCCCCTTTTTCCGAGTGCAGGTAGTGGAGTAAGCGAGCAGTATTGGGCATCTGACTTTGACAATTCGTCACAGCCCCCTTACCCACCTCGCATGATCGAAACACCACATGACGTCGCAGAAGTCCCAGCCGACGCAGAAAAGTCCGCCTCCGGCCTCGCTTGGAAAGTTCTCACCGCTGGCGACGGCTCTGAAACTCCCGGCGCCGCCGATACCGTAACCGTCCATTACTCGGGCTGGACCACCGACGGCAAGCTTTTCGATAGCTCAGTCAAGCGTGGCGAAACCATCTCCTTCCCTCTGAATGGCGTCATCAAAGGCTGGACCGAAGGCCTCCAGCTCATGAGCCCAGGCGAGAAGCGCCGCTTCTGGATCCCCGCCGACCTCGCTTATGGCGAAAATCCAGGCATGGGCCGCCCAGGTGGCCTGCTCGTCTTCGATGTCGAGCTCTTCGAATTCAAAAAGGCACCAGAGCCACCGAAAACACCCGAAGACGTCGCAGCGGTCCCCGCTGATGCCGACACAACGGAATCCGGGCTCGCCAGCAAACTCCTCAGCGCTGGTGAAGGCACTGACAAGCCAAGCGCTTCATCGACCGTCACCGTTCACTACTCGGGCTGGACCACCGATGGCCAGCTCTTCGACAGCTCGGTTGTTCGCGGCGAGACCATCAGCTTCCCACTCAACCGCGTCATCCCGGGCTGGACCGAAGGCCTACAGCTCATGACCAAGGGCGAGAAACGACGCCTCTGGGTCCCGGGCAAGCTCGCCTACGGCGAAAACCCACCACCAGGCGCCCCTGCCGGCATGCTCGTCTTTGACGTCGAGCTCTTCGACTTTGCCTAAATCGTTGAAGCCCCCTGCCTCACCCCGATTTGTCTTTTTTGAATTGGGAGATGGTAAAGGAGACCTCACAAGGGGTCTCCTTTTTTGTGATCGCGAAAGGAAAATCAGTGCGTGCACTCAGGGCCGCAGACATGATCAGGCCCCTTAGGGTGCAACTTGGTGACAAGAAATTCACGAGCAGAAGTCTTTTCTGGATCTGATTCATCCCAGCTCTCGACCCATTCTTTCATCCGATCGAGCTTCTCTGGAGGGCTCAGTTCAACGGCAGCCATGCGCATTTCCCGTCGGTATTTCTCCGACTTAGCCTCGTCACTAAAACGAATCAATTGCTCGGGCTCTCTTTCAAACCACACCCCAGCAAGTTGATTCACCAGCGCCAAACTTTCAGGATTCTCAGGCAAATTCGAGAGATGCTTGAGAGCTGTGGCAGGCTCCTTCATCCCGAGCTCTTTGAGCTTCTCAAACAACTGCTCGTCCGCTCCTGCGGAAGAGCGGACCCCTTCAAGATCAGCTAAAGAATCATTTTCCAGAGCTTCGCTCGGCTCTCCGATTGTCGGCACTGCATCAGATTTCGATAGGTCCTCTTTGGACGAGCCTGGCTCAACTTCGCCATTGCTCGTCGTCGACTCTGGCTGGCAAGCCAAGTGCAAACCACACAGCCCTATTAAAGCTAAATATTGTAACGCAATCACCCCCTGATTTTTCATTCTCAAAGGCTACTAGTCCTTCACACCTTATGGCAAGCCACTTGATCAGGCATACCGAGAACCGCTCAATCCGAGTAGAGCTCTGACATCTTCTCGACCTCCTCGCGCATCACCTCACGGAGAGCCTTGGGCTTGATGACCTCGGCCGCCGCCCCCCACCCCAGGACCAGGTTCTTGGCCTCGATCAAGTGCGATAATTTCATCCGCACTTCAGCGAGGCTACCGTCATCGCTCAGCAACTTGACCGTCTGGCTCGGGTGCCATTTTCGGTCCTCCACCAAGCGCACCAACCAGCCACTCACGCGCACCACCAGTTCCACCGGCTGCTGCGACTGTCCGCCTTCATTCCAGATTCCGAGACTGTCTTTGAAAAAGTCGTTGGGGTCGAAGTCCGCACGACGCTCGAATTTCTCCGGCAAGACCTTCGCTCCAATCAAGCGCGACATCGTGTAAACGCGAAACCCCTCCTTGGCAGGATCATAGGCTACCAAATACCAGCCTCCATTGACTTGCGTGACGTGGTGCGGATTTACCGTTCTTCGCGTTCGCCGCGCCTGCCCCTTGCTGCGATAAGAGAACTGTAGCACCCGCTGCTCGATCACCGCCTCCGCCAAGGTCCCAAACAGCTCAAGATCCGCCTCAATCGCGCCACTGCTCTGTGAGGAATACACCGCCTCCAGCTCCTGCCACCGAAGGTCCACCTTGCCCTCCAACATTCGCGTCAACTTGGAAAAACTCGTCGCCAGCGCATTGGCCAGGCGTGTGCCCCGGATCGGCTCCATCACCTGTCGTGCCAGGAACAGGGCTCCCACATCCTCCACACTCAAGCTCAGCTGGTCCAAGTGCCCAATCTCGCTGGTAAAATGATAACCATGGTGAGTCCTATCATACTCCAAGGGCAGCCCCTGCCGATCGCGTAAGTATTCCATGTCGCGCTGGATCGTTTTAGTGGAGACCTCGAATTTCTCCGCCAAACTCGTGCAGTTCGGATAGCGCCCGCTCTCCACCTCTTTAATGATCTTCGGCAGCCGCTCCATCATCGCTCGCGTTCCAGTCCGACGCGCGGGCTTTGCAGGTATCGACGCCGCAGCGTCTTCAAGGATTCGGATTGAGGAACGAGAGGCCATGTCCTCATTACAATTCGTGATCCCCCACCGACTCCAGCAGAAAAGTCGGACATCTGACGTCCGATGTCATCTGACCAGTGAGCCTACCCCATCTTTTGTCCTACCCCATCCGCCATCAGAAGACTGTCAAACGAAAAAACTACTCAAAAGAACATCATTAACAAAACTCACAGGGGCACTCGCCAGACGAGCCCCCAGCAAAACCCGTCTAGCCGCTATTAGTCGACCAAATGGGTTCATATTTAATAAGTGCGGTTTTTGCCGACTTTCTTTCGTGTATTTGGTGTATTTCGTGGTCCAAAATAGCCATGGCTAGATGGCCAGTAAGATTGCCCCTTTTATCTCCCACAATCTTCTGATAGGATACCCCTTAGTATGAAAACCATTCTCACCGCCAGCGTCTCGCTCCTCCTTGCTTCCTCTTCCCTCCTAATGGCAGAGTCTTATCAACTAGCTTCCGAAAACCCTCTCCCCGCAGGGCTGCACACGAAGACCACTAATACCATGAGTTTCGACTTTAAAAACGAAATGGACATGGGCGAGCAAGTCATGGAAGTCGCGATGATGATGCGCGGAAAATCAGTCGAGGAACTGAAGGTAAGCGCTGCCGATTCACTGACTCTCAAGATTCTCGAAGATGCCTTCAGCGTGACGGCGAATCTACCCGGCCTAGGCGAGCAAAAGCAAAATCTTCCAAGGCCCCTCGCGGGCAGCAGCTTTACCGGAACACTGACTGATGGCGCTTGGAATTTGAAGCTCAATGAAGGCAATGCCCCGGCAGAAGAGATCGCCGGAAAAGAGCAAGAGCTCAACCAAAGGGCTCAGTCAGAGAAAGCCATGTTCGGTGAAGAGGCTCGCTCCGTCGGCGATACGTGGAAATTCGATCCTTCAAAAATGGGCCGCATCGGCGACTTCAACGAATTCACAGGCGAAGGCACCGCGACCTTCGTCGCCATTGAAGAAATCGACGGAGCCAAGTGCGCCAAAGTCGTCTTCGATTTCAAAGCGAAGGTCAAAGAAGGCCTCGACGGCATGGGAGAAGCCGGCCTCAGTGGTAAAATGACCGTCTGGCGCGATGTCGAACTCAAGCTCGACCGCTCACGTGAATTCAAAGGCAAGATCGCAGTCGCCGAGCCCATGCCAATCGACGCCCCAATCACCATGACATCCAAAGTCAAAATTCTGGGGACTAAGTAACAAAGGACCCTTTCAATTACTCCACCTCATCACCCTCTTCGAAGGCACGTGCCTCGAAGCGCATGAATTCGTCGATGAAGGTGAGCGGGACGCTTCCCGTCGGACCATTACGGTTCTTCGCAATGAGGAGATTGGCCTTACCGGCCTTCTCCTCTTTTTCTTCCTCATCCTCCGCGTAGTAAGCCTCACGGTAGAGCAGCCCGACCATGTCGGCATCCTGCTCGATCGAGCCGGATTCCCGCAAATCCGACATCCGTGGGACACCGAGACTTTTCCCGGTCCGTCCTTCGGGCCCCCGGTTCAGCTGAGCCAGCACGATCACCGGAATCTTCAGCTCCTTGGCGAGCGCCTTGAGCCCCGCCGAGATCTCTGCCACCTCACGCTCCCGCGAATTTTGCGCCTGCTTCGATAGCGACTTCATCAACTGCAGGTAATCAATCGCAATCAGCTTGATGCCGTCCTCCTTGGCGCGTCGGCGTGCCTTCGCGCGTAGCTCGTTGATCGAAATGCCCGCCGTGTCGTCAATGAACAACTTGGATTCCGAGATCTCCTGCGCCGTCTTTGAGAACCGCACAAAGTCAGCCTTGGTCGGTTTGATCCCGTTCTTGATCTTGTTCAAGCTCACCTTCGAGCGCGCAAACAGCATCCGCTGCACCAATTGAACCGTCGGCATCTCACAAGAAAATACCATGCTAGGCAGCCCCTGATCGAGACACACATGCTCGACCACATTCATCACAAACGAGGTCTTACCCATCGCCGGACGTGCCGCGATAATGAACATATCACCGCCCTTCAGACCATTGTTCATCTTATCCAGAACATCATAGCCCGTCTGCAGCCCCTGCACTTGGCCCTGGCCGCTGATCATCTTCTCAAAGGATTCCACAACCTCGACCACCGCGCTCTTCAAAGTCGTCTCTTCATTCGCCGTCGAGCCCTCACGGATCGCTAGAATGTCTTGCTCCACGCTGTCCAAAAGGCCAGCCACCTCCTCCTGGTCCTCATAAGCACGCGTGATCGATTCCGTGCAGGTCTTAATCACCGAGCGGAGAATGAATTTCTCCAAAACCATCTCAAGGTGATAGTCAAAGTGCGCATTGGTCGCCGCGAAACTGAAGATCGAAGCCAAATTCGACGGCCCGCCAATCTCCTCCATCAAGGAGCGATCCAATGGCGGCAAATGCGAGCCCTTGGGATTCGGCACCTTGCGGTCCAACAAGGTCTGAGTGAAGGAGACAAGCTCAACCGAGCGCCCCTCCGCATCGTATTCCTGTAGCACCTCAAACAGCAATCGATGCGCCGGCACGTAGAAGTGACCAGCCAACAACTTCCGCTCAGTAGCTGTCGCCATGTAGGTCTGACAATCCGACATGATGCTCGAGAGCACGCTTTTTTCAGCATCAATCGCACTAGGCATCGCCCTGAGAGACGATTCGTCTTCAGACTTCTCATACTTCAACAAAGCCGGTTTCCCCGGCCCCGGGCTAATCTCTTGGGTGCTCCCTGACATGCGTGGGCCAATCTGTCCCCACACTGCCCAGTGGGTCAAGCTGATGTCGAGAATGTGAAGCGTATGTTAATAACTCAAGCTCACGGCAAGCGCTTCGGATTGAAAATCATCTCCGAGGTATCGTAGCCCACCTCCTCGGCCTGCTTCAGAAAGTCGCCAAAGTCCTCCTTTGTCGCCGCCTCGTCCTTGGCCAACAACCACAGATACTTGCGCCCCGGTCCGCCCACCATCGCGCGTCCTTCCTCCTCATCAAAGGCCAACACCCAATAGTCCCCCGCGAACAAATTCGCCGGGAATCGATCAAAGCGCACCTTCAGCTTCGCCGGCACCGCCGGATCAGGCGCCGTCGCCTTGCCCGTAATCTCCGTCCGCTCGCCATCATCCTTAAGCCCCAGATTCTTCACCGTCAGCCCACCCTCTTCTCGCACCCCATAAATCGCCTTCGCCGCCACCACATCCCGCTCAAAGAAATTCGGCAACCGAGCCACCTCATGCCACTCCCCCGCATACTCCGCCGCCTCAAACCCCACCACCACCGGCGGCCCCGCCCGATGCCCCGAACAACTCACCAACCCCAAAACCACCCCAACCCCAAGCAACCCCATCGAAATAAATTTAGTTTTCATATCCCCCTAACATGCCACCCATCCACCCCCTTGCAAGTCACCGAAGAAAACTCTTTTGATATTTCGAACGAGTCCCTAGAAGAGTTTATGAACTACCCCAGCCTCGTATAGAGCCATATGTTTATATGATTGATCCCCACACAAAGTGGCTTGGAGTCTTCGGCGACCTAAACGTGGCGAAGAATAGCAAATTAGGGCCCGCACCACACAAGCCACTGATGCTACTAGCCCTGATGGACTTAATCGAGAGCGGTGAATTTTCAGATTCTTGGATTCCCTATGATATCCGCTTGGTGCAATATTTCCGCGATTACTGGCCAATCGTCGTTGAACGAAGGCAAAACCAACCGGAAATCCGTATGCCCTTTCACGCGTTGGGGTCGGACGGAATCTGGAACCGCTTCACCGAAGAGCGCACCCCATCAAGAGCAAAAGAAACTACAGCCTTCTGCGAAATTGATGCCAGCTTACTCGCGTGCCTGCAAGCCCCGGGCTTTCGCCTTGCAGCCCGAAAAGTTCTAATCACCACCTACTTCACCGCCCTAGAGCAGGTCGCTCTCGCAGCACGTCTCGATATGGAGCTTCCTGACTCCACGGAGATTGCCAACATAAAGGCCGATCAAAGCGCCTTTAAAGCCAGCCTAAAGAATGGTCGCGACAGCCGATTCAAAACCCTCGTAGTCAGCGGCTATCAGCACACCTGCCTATTGACAGGATACAAGCTCACCACAATCGACCGCACGCTAGTTGAGGCCGCCCACATCCATCAGCACGCCCGCAGCGGCAATGACAAGCCTACCAACGGACTTGCTCTGAGCCCCAATGCCCATTGGGCATTCGATGCCGGACTTTGGACCGCCGAGGCAACAGGCAACGATCTGATCATCCGCGTCGCCCGCAAACAAATCCATGAGGCTGGACCGCTGGCTCTCTCGCTCAGCGCCTACGAAAAACGTCCCTTTCAATTCCCTGAAAATTCCACCCTCCGCCCCGATCCAAAGCACTTTGATTGGCACCAGCGGAACTGCTTCATCGGGTGACCAACGAAAAAGCCCCGCAAGTCATTGACTTACAGGGCTTAAAAAGTGGCACGCTTGTAGGGATTCGAACCCCAAACCTCCTGATCCGTAGTCA
>CAXIBU010000068.1:0-13620 GCA_964021555.1 uncultured Verrucomicrobiales bacterium
CGATACTTCCGGAACAGGTCGCGGAAATCGACGGCGATCAGTAGGCTCAAGGGTAGGAGGATGAGCGTGATGACGGTGGCGAAGAGCACGCCGAAACCGAGTGAGACGGCCATGGGTTTCAAGAACTGAGCTTGGAAGTCAGTCTCGGCAAGCAGCGGGACGAGCCCGAAGAAGGTGGTCAATGAGGTGAGTAGAATCGCACGGAAGCGGCTC
The DNA here is from genome assembly GCA_964021555.1 of uncultured Verrucomicrobiales bacterium. Classification (GTDB taxonomy): domain Bacteria; phylum Verrucomicrobiota; class Verrucomicrobiia; order Verrucomicrobiales; family Akkermansiaceae; genus CAXIBU01. The sequence continues at coordinate 214 of CAXIBU010000068.1, forward strand.
GGGGCGGCCTCAATGATTGCTTCTCTGGCTCCCATGCCTTCGGCTTTCAGGTCGTCGATGCGACAGACCATGACGAGCGAGTCGTTTACCACAACGCCGGACAGAGCAATAATCCCGAAGAAGGAGAGGATGGAAACCGGGATACCGATGATCCAGTGCCCCAACAGTGCTCCAATAATCCCGAATGGGATAACCGACATGATGAAGAGCGGCTTCACGTAGGATTTCAGCGGGATGGCTAGGAGGATGTAGACCAAGGCAATGGAAATGAGGAATCCACGATTGAGTGTTTTCATCGACTTCATGCGATCCTCAATTTCACCGCTTGGGCTGAAAGTCAGGCCAGGGTAGGCGGCACGCAGTTCGGGGTAGAGGGCTTCCGTTAGGCGCTTGTCTATCTCCTCTACCGAGGTGATTGCTTTATCGATTGAGGCCTCGACGGCGACGACTCGTTTGTTGTCGTAGCGCTCGATGGCGGCGAGAGCTTCACCGTATTCCGTCTTTGCCACACTTGAGAAAGGGGCCGCAGTGCCATCGGCGAGCCGGACCCGCATGTCGCGGAGGGTTTCGAGGTTGGATCGATCATCGAGTGGATAGCGAACCATGACCTTGACCTCTTCGCGTCCGCGCTGCACGCGCTGGGCTTCGCGGCCATAAAAGGCATCGCGAACATTGCGAGCGAGGAGTGAGGAATCGACCTGCGAGGCGTTGCGTCCGCTGTCGCTAGGCTCGTAAACAATTTCAGGTTGGCCGCTCTCGAAGGAATCGACGATGTCAAAGACGCCCGGCATTTGCGCAAGCTCGCGCTTGAGTTCTTCGGCGGCGGCGACCAGGTCGTCGAGATTCTCACTTTCGAGATTCACGATGAAATCGCCACCGGGAGGGCCGGCTTTGGCGAAGAAGTTGAGCTTCCTCGCGCCGGGGATGGGCCCGACCGCTTCACGCCAGTCGCGAATGATTTGCTCGGTTGGTAGCATCAAACGGTCGCTTGATGCCGTGAGCTCAACCGCTACGGAACTCTGGGTATTGGTGGAGGCTGAGATCTGAAGATCACGGAAAGGATTGTGCCCGAGCTCGCGCTCGTATTTTTCACCGAGTTTTCTTCCTTCGGCTGCGATGCGCTTGGTTTCCTGATGCAGGTAATCGACCGACTGTCCCTGCTCAAGATTGAGTAGGACACTCATGTTGTCGTTGTAGATGTCAGGGAAAAAGACAAAGCGGAGTTTGCCTGCGGGGAGCAGTGAGATGGTTAGGATCAGAATTCCAACGAAGCCCGCGAGGACGGCGTAGCGCCATGGGGTCAGCGCACGAAGGGTCGGGCGGATGATGTTCTGAGTTGTCCAGACGAGGCTCTTGGCGAAGAGATTTTGGAATTTGACCCACGCCTTTGAAATGGGGTTGGTAGGCTTCTCGTGGACGTTGATGTGAGCTAGGTGGGAGGGGAGAATGAGCTTCGACTCGATCAAGGAGAAGATCAGACACAAAATCACAGCAACCGCAATCTGGCCAAAGACGTCACCAAGCCGTCCGCTGATCTGGGTGAGTGGCAGGAAGGCTGCGATGGTGGTGAGAACTCCGAAAGTGGCTGGAGTGACGACTTTGGCCACGCCCCTAACCGTTGCCCTGAGCGCAGAGTCATTATCGGTCCAGTTCTTCTGTTCTTCTTTCGCGGTGTAGACGCTCTCACCGATGACGATGGCATCATCCACCACGATCCCGAGAACGACGAGAAAGCCGAAGGCTGAAATCAGGTTGACCGAGAGGTCCAAGCCTGGAGTCGGGAAGAAAGTCAGAGCGCCTAGAAGCGAAACCGGAATTCCAAGAGCCACCCAGAAGGCGAGCCGGAAGTTTAGGAATAACATCAAGACCAAGAGCACTAGCAGCACTCCGCCGCCACCATTTTTGGCGAGTAGAGAAAGGCGGCTGCGGATGGTGTCGGAGCCATCGAGCCAGCCCTCGATCTGCACGCCTTCAGGCAGATCTTTCCATTGAGCGACGACCTCCTTGGCTTGGTTAACCGCATCGATGATGTCGTCTTTTCCTTCGGTCACGACTTTCAAGCTGACCGTTGGTTCTCCGTTGAATCGGTTCAGAAACTTTTGGTCTACAAAGGCATCGCGGACCTCGGCAACGTCTTTGACAAAGAGCTGCGTGCCGTCGGGATTGGTGCGAATTGGGAGTTCTTCAAATTCGCGCTTCACGTAGGCCTGTTCGCGGGTGCGCACGGCAATATCACCACGCTCGGTGCGAACGACGCCTGAACCGAGGTCGAGGGAGTTATTGGACACCGCATTGGCCAGTTCGTCAAAGGTCAGGTTATAGCGGCGGAGTTTGTCCTCGGAGGGTTCGATTGAGATTTCGTAGTCTCGGTTACCGTAGGTTTCGACCAAAGAAATTGCAGGCTGGCGGAGTAACTCATCGCGAACCAATCGAGCGGTTTCCTTCAGGACAGCTTCTGGGGCATCGCCATAGATTTCCACCCACAAAACCTGACTCTGGACTTGAGCCTCGGTCACGACGGGCTTTTCGGCCTGTTCGGGGAAGCTGGGGATCGCATCGACTTGGACTTTGACGTCGTTGAGAAGCTGATCAATCGGGTAGTTTTCCTTGGCCTCGACCGTGATGAGCGCCTGGTTTTCACGACTTGCCGAACGAACATGCTCAATGCCGCTAACGCTTTGCAAGGACTCCTCGATCTTGATGGCGACGCCACGTTCAACGTTCTCCGGGGTGGAGCCCAAGATAGGGACGGTGATCGTTACCTTATCCGCGCCGAAGGACGGAAAGCCCTCTTTGCGAATGGTAAATGCAGTGAAGATCCCGCCTGCGACAATTGCGATGAGCAGGATATTGGCGACCACCGGATTGCCAGCAAACCACGCAATGAAAGGGTGTTTTTGAGTTTCCTCAGACATGGAAAAGTAAAGTGATTAGGGAAAAGGAGCTCAGGACTCAGATGGAGCGGCTGGCGTTTCGGAGTCTTCTGTGGAGCTTTCTTTGGAGCCCTCTTCTAGCTGCACCGGATTGCCCGGGCGGAAGGTGGTGAGAGGGCGGGTCACCACATCGATGGGTCCGCTGAGCGTCGTTTCTGGCCTGGCGATGACGTCACCGTCCTCAGTGGCCAAGCGCTCCAGCTCGAGCCTTCCCAAGGTGTTGTCTGCCTTGAGCGTCCAGACGTAGCGATCTTCGACTAAGGCGCTCTCGGGGAAGCGCAGGCTGTTCTCCAGCGGACGCCCTTCGAAGCTCGCATTGACAAAAGTGCCGATGGGCAGAGGAAACGGTGAACTCTTAAAGGGGGAGTCGATCTCGGCAATGAGGTAGCGGACCTGGTTCCGAGCATCGATGGTGGGATCCAGACGAACGACTTTCGCCGAGCGTGAGCCGTCATGATCGGGAAGGCTAAGCTTTACCTCCAAGTTGGATGTCTGAAGTGCGGCAGCCGAGAGGTCGGAGCCAATTCGGTCGATCTGCTCAAGGGTGAGGGGAAGACGGATTTCGGCCTTGGTCGTTGAGGTGAGGGTGCCGAGGTTGGCTTGGGGCGTAGCAAGTTCGCCCAAATTCGCCGTTCTTGTCAGCACCTTGGCATCGAATGGCGAGCGGATGGTGGTTCGGCCAAGATTGAGTTTTGCTTGATCGATACCTGCCTCAGCAGACTTTAACTGCGCCTCGAGGGCGGCGAGCTGTGGCTTTCGGAGTCGAAAATCGCTGGCATCCTCCAACTTTCGGCCTGAAACGACCCAATCATCAGCCGCCTGCTGAGATCGCACTTTCTCTTCCTCCAGCTGCCGCTGAATTTCGCTTACCGATGCCTGCTGCTGTTCGAGCGCAATTTCAAAGTCGCGTTTTTCCAGGCGGACCAATTCTTCTCCCATGCTGACCTCTTTGCCCACTCTGAAGGCATCGCTGATCCAGACGATCTTGGCGCTCAGTTCAGGAGTGAGCCGAGCCTCGTCGAAGCTCTGCACCGTGCCGTAGCTACGAACTTCGGGCCTGTGCGTATCCGCGCTCAGGCGGATGACTTTTACCGTAGGGATGGCCTCCTTGATTTCGCGCTTTTCGGGCGGGGCCTTCATGCTGATCAGCTTCTTTCCTCCAAAGATAGCTCCGGCGATGAGGAGGATGGGGAGGAGAATCTTGAGTGCGAGTTTCATGGTGTGGATAAAAATTAGATGCCCTTGGCGAGAGAAAGAGAGAGAGAAATGCGGTTCTGACGCCGCAGCGTCTGAAGTGAAATCAGGGCATCCTGTGCCGCGAAACGGCGGCGCTGGGCGTCGAGGAGGGTTAGGATTTCGACTAGTCCGGCTTCGTAATTCCGGCGGGTGCGGTCTTCTGCTAGTCTTGCGGCCTTGAGTGCGGCTTCGGTTGCGGTGACCTGTCTGGCCAGGGCACGTTCACTGCCGAGGGCGTCTTCGACTTCACCAAAGGCAGAGAGAACGGTCTGCTGGTAACTGTAATAGGCTTGCTCGGCCCGCTTAAAGGAGGCCCCGAGCTCGGATCGACGACGTCCGCCATCAATCAGTGGCGCGCTCAACCCAGCAAGAATGGTCCACGTGTTGAAGCCACTTTCAGACAATTGCTCAAGGGTCGGCGAGGAGCGTCCACCAGTTGCGGTTAGATTAAATGAAGGGAAGAGGGCGCGGTGAGCGACGGTGACCTGTTCGTCGGCGGCTCGCAGCCGTTGGTAGGCGGCATCGATGTCCGGGCGCCGCATGAGCAAGGTGCTGGGGATTCCGCTTGGAACGCTTCGGCTCATACTGGGTAAGGTGGCGGTGAGTGAGGCATCGGGATAAGCCCCAGTGAGGAGTTTGAGCTGCCGAGCCGCTTGGTCGCGGGTGTTCTCGCGCTGGGCCACCTCGGATTTCGAATTTTCCCAATCGGTCTTGGCTAGCTGAAGATCGCTGAGCTCTGAGGTTCCTGCCTCGAACCGACGTTCCACGAGTTCAAAGGTATCTTGAAAACTCGAAAGGCGGGTGCGGCTGAGCTGGAGCTGTTCACTGGCACCAGCCAAGTTCATGTAGGCCTGCATCACTTGGGCTGCGATCGATTGTCGCGCGCTCTCATAATCTGCGGCGGCTGCCTGTTGATTGGCGGCGGCAGCGGAAATTCCTGCTCGAATTCTGCCCCAGACGTCGGGCTCCCATGCGGCATCGAGGCTCGCATCGAAGGAGTTGTTAGGTGGAATCGCACCACTGCCTCCACCAAACCCCAAGTTGGCAAACTGGCGCCGGCTGGCGCTACTTGAGGCATTAAGAGTCGGGGAAAGTCCGGCCTTACTGGCGCCTAGATTATAGCCAGCCTCATCCAGTCGGGCCGCGCTGACTCTTAGGTCGGGGTTGAATTTCAGCGCCTGATTGACCAAGCCACGCAGCTTGGCGTCATTGAACAGCGAAAGCAGCCCCGCACTCACCTCAGGACTCGGGGCGGGGGTGGCATCGTAGCGCTTCGGAATGACCAAATTCGCCTTTCGGTCACCGGAAAACGAGCCGGGATGACTGCACGCGGCGAAGAAAAGAGCGGAAAGGGCAAGACAGGCGGGAAGTTTCATGTGGTCTGCAGGCTGGAGAGAAAGGCGAGAGTTCCCTTAGTCTGCCGTTGTATGAAGGCCTCGAGGGTCTCGGGGCTTGGCGGATCTGGGAAAAGATGCATTCGCATGCGCGGGTTCATCGAAAGGATGACTGAGGAGCTGATCACGTTGACGGTGGCGAAGCGCAGCAGCTCGTCATCGTTGGTTTCAAGAAGGTCGCGAAGAATCTGATCCAAGTGCTTGAGTTCAAGTTGCTGAACTTCCTCAAAAATCAGTTCATGCGGGGTATCGTCCGAATTGATCGACTTCGACATGATGCGGTTGAAATGGCCAGCCGGGCCGGGATCTAAGGAGCGCTCTAGAAAGCCGCGCATGAAAGCTTCAAGCCTTTGCGCTGGAGTAGCTCCGCTGGGGGCCAAGATCGGGAATTTGGAATCCGCCTGCTCAAATGCCCGCCGCAGCACCTGCCTGAACAGCTCATCCTTGCTGCCATAGTGGTAATTTACCGCTGCGATATTGGCCTCCGCTGCGTTTGCAATCTCAGCAATCGTTGCGGCATAGCCCTTCTCACTGAAGACAGCGACGGCTGACTCCAGTAGGCGACTCTTCGCATTTTCCCGACTCATGGAGCGCACGCTACGACCAAAAAATCTTAATGCAAACGATTATTTCAAATAATCATTTGAATTTGTAATTTGATCTTCGTCGATTGAGAAGGTGTCCTTTAGAAATGGACATTTTCGAGAAGAGAGGCACACTTCCTGACTGATGAAATTCATGCTCCCTTCAATTGACCGCCTTTCTCTTCCAGTCGCTGCTTTCGCGATGGTGGGGTTTCTAACCCAGTGCGAGACGCCGCCTAAGCCAATCGACAACTACAAACCCGCTGCGGCTTATCAAGGACAGCATCCTGAGTCGTATCGACTGGGCTATCAATTCGGCAGCAATGATGCGAGGCAAGGGCTGACGGAATCCTACGAGCGCTACCATTATCAATACCTCGAACCACAGCGGCAGGCCTTTGCGGAAGGTTATGAATATGGCTACCGAAATTACGATGCGCCGGACGGTCCGCCGGAGGTGACTGGTCTGACGGCAAAAGTCGGTCAGGGGCAGATCACCGTTCTGGAAAATGGCGTAGCGGTGAGCACAATTAAGAGTGCTAGTCCGAATATCGAGGCTCATCATTTCACCGAGAACCGTGCCGATATCGTCGTGAAGTCGCGCGGTGCCCATGGCCCGGCAACGGTTGAGCTGTTCGATGCCCGCACGGGCCGCCTCAAGGACAAGGTCCTCGCCTACGCCATCCGCTACGGCGAGCCGGCCTGGGCACGTGGCATGCAAGACTAATTTACAGCGCTGAGCAAAAAATTCGATGGGTAGAAATCAAGATTTAGTGATCGGGCTTCTTGCTGTTTTTTTGTGTGTCGTTGCTTTTTCTTCGCCCGTCGAGGGTGCCGAGCAGGATGCGGACAAGATTGGTCTTGCGTGGAAAATGTCCGCTGGGGATCCCAATGTGATTCTTAAACCGGGAGCAAGCGTTTACATCTCAAGCAACGTGTTCTCCGATAGCTTTGACGGCAAATACAAGATTGATCGTGAGGGTTTTGTGAAACCGAAGTATTTCACTAAGAAGGTGAAAATTGCCGGGTTGAACGAGGTCGAAGCTTCTCAAAAGCTACTCGAAGAGGCCAAAAAGCAGGAGGTCTACGCTGGATCAGCAAGGCTCTTCGTAAAAGATGCCGCTAGATTCGAAAAATAAGACAGTTCATCTACTCTGGCAGCCGATCGAGCACTTGCTGTCTTAGCGGGGGCAGGGGGCCGAATTGGTTTTCGATGAGGTGGGCTGGCTGGTGGCCGGGTCGGTAGCAGCCCTCGATGCGGGCAAATTCGCGCTCGAAGTGGATCAGGGCCTTGCGGCTTGGTTCGGTCTTTTCGAGGTGGGTGAGAGCGCGGTGGAGGAGGTCGTGGATCTCGGGAACGGGTTGACCGGGTTCAATGAAGCGCTCGATGAGCTTGGCGAAGTAGCTCGCCATGAGTGTGGTCAGGTAACTCCGGCGGAGCCCTTCACGGTAGTTGGAAATTTGTAACTCGCGGAGCGGGTGAAGGTCGCTTTTGCCCATGACCCAACTGATCTCGCCAGAGAAAAAAAGGTCGATCTTACCGTGGAAGGCACTCTTCGGTCGCCGCGCCCCACGGGCGGCGGTGCGCACGATGCCATGACTCTCAGTGCACCAGACCGCAATGAGGCTGGTGTCACTTAGGGCATGAGTTTGAATGAGAATTGCCTCGGCGTGCTCCATGGATCGACGACTTCGGTGAGTCCCGATAGTTAGTCGGGGAAGCGGCAACAAGCAACCGCCGACTATGAACCTCCGAATTTTGCCACCGAGGCTGGTCTTTCGATGGTTCTCTCTATTTTTTGTTGGGAGTCCAAGAGATTTTCTTGGCTTTCCATCCAGCCTTGGAGAATTCGTCAGCGAGTTGCCCTAAATTTTCCCCGGTGAGTTCTTTCCAGATGCCTTCATTGTAGTTCTTGGAGCGAATAGCCTTTGAGACTGGATGGACAATCGGCTTGTTAAACCTTTCCTCCAGATAAAGGAGGAAGGAGGCTGAATTCCAGTAACTGCCGAGCGGGTTTCTACCGGTAGGGTTCTTCAAGTTATTGGCGAACCAAGAGTCATCCTGCGACAGAAGAAATCTGGTGTAGTCTGCTGTGCCTTCGACAAACCATCCAGGTGCGCCTGGTGGGTATCGTTGGATAATGTGAGTGAGTTCATGGACAAACAGGCCCTTCAAATCACCACTATGATTCTTAGCATGCTTGGCCGAAATGACGATTTGATTGCCGTAGGCATGAGCGGGATGCTTGATGCTTTCATCGAGCGTAATATCGATGTTGCGGATGGTGTTATCAGGGTTTGCAGCGAGGATATCAACCAAGGGTCGCCAGCAATCGAAATAGGTGGAAGCGATCATTTTGATCGGAAACCACTCATTCTTTTGGTCGAGCCTAATCGCAACTGAGAGGGGGATCTTTTGGCCATTGAGGGTTGCGTGCCCCTTGATCACTTTTACTGGCGATGAATCAAGGACTTGTAGCTCGCGGATTGCGATCCAATGGCGAACATCACGTGAAGCACGGATTCTTAGGTGTTGCACTTGATCGTCCACGAATCCAATGAGTATGCCACACCTGACTTCGCCGAATTTCTTCCAGTCTTTACCGTTAGATGAGGATTCAAGAACGGCTCCCTCGAACTGATCCTGACCATTGGGTAAGCCCGTGTGGACAGCGATCGTTTTGCCTTTGCTGATGGGCTGACGGAAATGGAGACTGAGGCTCTCATCCTTCTTGATGTGCCTGCCGACCCAGAAAAACGAATTCAGATTACCGTCGAGGACGTTTTCTAATACATTGGCCTCGTGAGGAGGGAGAGCCGATTCGATCTTCGCGGCGACAGGTTCTGGCCCTCCATCGGAGGCAAATTCGATTTCTGGAATGATGAGCCATTTATCATGGCTATCCGTCACGAGAATCCGGAGGTAGGACGTTCGCATTGGGGCGACGCCACTGGCAATGCCATCTTCGCCGAATTTGGCAATCTCCTGCCATCTCTTCCCGTCCTTTGAGACTTCCAAGCGGCCCGAATGAAGGCGGTCATCTGCTTGCTTCCCCGTGCCTCCGGTTTTGACTCTGATTAGACCGCGAGTTGGCACCTCGAGCTTGACGGTGAAGTGGTCGCCTTTTGATGGGTTTCGAGATGACCAAAAGACTGTTTTTGAATCACCATCGAGAGCAAAGTCAGGGAGATTCGCCCCGTGAGGCCTCAGGGAGCTTGTGGCCTTGGCTCCGCTACGAGTTTTAATTCGGCCAGGGTTGAAGGGATCAAAATGCTTAATGCCTGCTGCTTGATAGCGGCGTAGCATCGGCTTGAGACGTTCGAGAAAGTCGGGGTAGCTGCGATTGGCTTGAGGGCTCCATGCGACCTCGGATAGAGCTGCTAGTCGGGGGAATGCTTGGTATTCCACTTTATCCCAGGTCTTCATGTATTCGGTCCAGAGTTGGGCTTGGCATCCGAGGATGTGCTTAGCCTTATCGGTGCCGCGGAAAGCTTCTGGCACGGGATTAAACGAGTAAACGCTCTCCAGGGTTCTCAATCCACCGATACACTCGTATTCGTCACCCTTCGCCAATTCAATGGCAGGTAAGTTCTGATAGTGGTCGAAGTAAGTGTGGGAGCCTGGTGCCATGACGACATCGTGACCTTCATTGACGGAGGCAATGGCATGCTCCCATCCACGCCAGAGCATCATGGTGGCATTTGGCGATAGGCCGCCTTCGCGAATTTCATCCCAACCGATTAATTTTCGGTCGCGCTTCGCTAGCATCGCTTCGACACGTTTGATGAAATAGGATTGGAGCTCGTGCTCGTTCTTTAATCCCTCTCGTTTGATGACGGATTGAGCAAATTTGGACTTTTCCCATTGGCCCTTGGGTGCTTCGTCACCTCCAATGTGGATATAGGTAGAAGGAAATAGGTCACAAACTTCCTCAAGGACATCATCAATCCACGCAAAGGTTTCTTCTTTTGGTGCTAGGATGTATGGATGGACTCCCCATAGACCATAAACTTTTGGGGCATAATCGGGAATGTCGTCATTTCCCAATTTAGGGTAGGCGGTAATGGCTGCGGCCATGTGCCCTGGCATGTCGATCTCTGGAATGACGGTGATATGACGCTCCGCGGCGTGAGCTACGATTTTGCGCACGTCATCTTGGCTATAGAAACCACCATATCGTTTCCCGTCCGATCCCCAGCGGCTTAGGTAGGGTGGCGTGGACTCCCGCCATGCACCGACTTGGGTCAGTTTCGGGTATTTCTTAATCTCAAGTCTCCACCCCTGATCTTCAGTAAGGTGCCAATGAAGTTTGTTCAACTTATGAACCGCCATCCAATCGATGAACTTGATGATGTCCTCGACGGCAAACAGGTGGCGCCCGACATCAAGGTGCATCCCGCGCCATCCGAAGCGCGGGCCATCGTTTATCGCCACTTTGGGGACTTTGACTTCTCCTTTTAGAGGCAGCAATTGGGCGAGAGTTTGGATTCCATAGAATACTCCTGCTGGAGTGGATCCAGTGATGATAATTTTGTCGTCAACGTGCAGGCGATATGACTCCCCAGGCTTACCTTCCAGAATATCCAGCACGATGAGGTCCTTAACTTTTGATCGGTCCCCTTCTTGGTAGAGCTTCGGCTTTGATCCTAGTCGTTTCTCCAGCGTAGCTGAGAGATACTTCGCCTCGCTCTCTAATCGCTTATCGTAGAGGATAGCGGTATTGCTGGTTATCTGATAGTTGCCTTTACCACGCTTTGTTTCAGCGGGCAGCGGAATGATGGGTAGGGACTCCGCATGGGAAATCTTAATGAAAGCCAAGAAGATGAGGATCAAAAAACTGGATCGAGACATAGGTGACATAGTGATTGCGTATAAGGGGTAAACGGACAATTGGCGCTTGCTAAGAAGGTGTTACTTGAAGGGACATTTCAGTCTAATTGATGGTTTTTACGGATTCGCCTTTGAGGTAATCCATCAGCAGGACCTCCTGACGATTTTTTGGAGCTTGCCCCCTGAGTATGGCGCGGATCATTTTTGCCAGAACTTGAGCCAGCTTCTTGTGCGGCGTGGTGTAGTGGTTCAATCGGGGGCTGAAATGTTCAAAAGTCGGATCAGAGCCAGAAACGATGATGCTGATATCATTGGGCACTGTGAGGCCTTTTTCTAGGAGGGTGGAATACAGAACGATCAGGGCATCGAGACCATTGAGAATGATCGCGGTAGGGCGATGGGAAAGATCGAATAATCGACGTAGCAGTTGACGAAGTGTATTGGGATCATTGTTCCAGACAGGGCAATGGTATTCCTCAATAAAGTCGATATGGCGTTTCTTTAATTCATCTCTCAATGCCTCAACCCGGGAAGGCCGATCGTAACGAAGTGGGGCAATGATCCGAGTGTGCCCCGCGCGTGACAGGACCCCGATGGCATGTCGGAGAGTGGCCATTCCGTCGAAAGCGCAGTAGGGAAGCGTGCTATTGAATGCTGGCCCGCCGCAAACCACGGCAGGAATCTGGGAAATTTCGAAGAAATGGGCAACGGGAAGAGAGGCTTCATACAAAAGCCACAAATCGACCCTACGTTCATCGACCACGGCTTGTAGGTGTTTTTCTGGTTTGCTGAGATGGGCGACGCTTGAATGGTGGTAGACAAATTCGGCGTGTTCTGGAGACAAAGCTTCAGCTAAGTCTCTCATTAAGTCTTGGGTTCCTGGCGAGAGTTCGTCGATCGGGCGTGGCAGTATAACGCCAATGACAGGAGCGGATGCGTTATGGTTTCTCGCGTCAGGAGTGGCTAAAACCATTCTCGCGGTTCCTCTGCCTGCCTGTGAGATTAGACCTTCACTGGTAAGGATTTCTAATGCGGATCTGAGGGTTCTTCGAGAGACCCCAAGTTCATGCGCAAGCCGAGGCTCCCCCGGTAATGATGGCCCTAAACGCCGCTCACCAATGGCTGCACGAAGGGCCGCAGCTGTCTTTTCCACAAGGGTATCTGGGCGAGGAACCTGCATTGACATAGTAGAAACCAGATACTTTGAGGTGTCGAATTTCATTTAGCCATGGTGAGCCGGAAGCTGCGCAGATCAAAGGGGCGTAAAACAATCTTGGTCAGGCTGCTTGCACCAAATTCTAGGGGGCGTTCCAACAAGTCAACTTCCTGAACAGAGGCTAGAGGCAAATTGAAGTCGAGAGAGACTTCTTTACGGGTTCCGTAGCACTCTCGGAAGCGAGCAATGTAGCCGTTCCCATCCTCGGCTTTCTTGAGGGCCTCAAGAACGACTCCGTCTTGTTGGAAAGACATCCAGGATTGAGATTCGAGTTTGCTGGTGTGAGGAGCGTTTGCCTCTCGAACCATGATTGGGTTATTGAGCGCTTGGGCCTCTTCAGGCACTCGGCCCGCGACCGCCGTGCCCTCATGCGGAAACAAACTGTAGGTAAACTGGTGAAGCCCGAGGTCAGCATGGGGATCCGGCGCGTGGGCCCCTTTGAGGAGACTGAGGCGCATTTCACTTCCTCTGAAGTCATGCCCATAGCGGCCATTATTGAGCAGGGCGACTCCGAAGTCAGGCTCGCTGAGATCGACCCATGCTTGAGCGCAGACTTCAAAACGGGAGGTTTCGATAGGCGGGTTTTTTCTCGTCTCTCGCTCGATGTGGCCGTGCTGAACTTCGCAGGTGGCGCGGTTGGTGTGAATCGTCGTAGGAAACGCGACCTTCAGCAAACGATGGCGTTCCTGCCAATCGACTTCAGTTTCAAAGTCGATGCGTCTAGAATTCGCTCGCAAGATGATGCGTTGAGTGAGCCTCGAGGAACCGAAGGTCAATTCAACATCGACTATGGCGCGCAAGGGGCCTGATTCCACGAGTTCAGGGAGGCTGTCACCCTTTATGATCTCGTAGTCGTCCATCGCTGGGGCATCAATATCCCATGCATTCCAGAGATTTGGGTGGTCATTCAAGAGGTGGAATTGATTTCCTGAACCGTCCATCAATTCTCGGTCAGTTGCGATATCTCGCACGGACTCGAGTCTGCCGCCCACTCCAATATTCAATTCGACCAGGCCATTCGAAAGCCAGATCTTGCCATCCGTCGAGCGAGTTTCGACAGGGTGAGTGGGCACCTCTGTCTCAGAAATGAGAGCGTATCCGCAAGCTGGAGCGGAGATCAACTTTACGCCATCGCTTAGCGTCTCAATCACCTCTTGGCGATCCTGAGCGAGTGAGTTCAGAGCGATGGGGGATGGGGCATTTCCATTCACCG
>CAXIBU010000069.1:0-13609 GCA_964021555.1 uncultured Verrucomicrobiales bacterium
GATCGATCAGAAAAGACGGTGATGCTTTGCTTCAGCCTTCTGCTTCTTCGTCCGCTTCGGCTCGTTTCTTTTCGATTTTTTCGTAAAAAGCTTCGATTTTCATCTGCAAAGCTCCCTGCTTCTCTTGAGCCGCCTGCATGCCGATCTTTGCGCCTTCCTGCATGAGAAGGGGCATTTTTTCTAGGGCCTTTTTGCCGATGGGCGTTTCGTAGAATGAAATCAGCTGATCCAGATCATCGATAGTGAAGGTATCCGCATAAAGTTTGGAGATGTCTTTGATGATCTGCTCACGGTCGATGTCCTTTTCAAACCACTCGCGGTAGATTTCCCTAAACTCTTTGCTCTCGGCCTCATTCAGTTTGAGGTTTTTGGACAATTCATCAATCATCGGGGTCATGGCATCGAAGCCACTGTTCAGTTGATTTTTGAGATCCATTACCGCGAACAGCTCTTCGACTTTGTTCAGGTGCTCCGGGGTGGGATCCGCCTTGACGAGGGGACTGAAGAGTAGGGCGACAATCAGTAGTATTCGGCTCATACCTCTTGAGGTATCGAAATCGCGATACCTTCACAAGGCCAGATCTAAGGAATGCTGAAAATCAATGCCTACTTGGAATAAAGGTCGTGATTGCTTACTCGTATCGACATGAGAAAGTTTGCATGGTTCTTGTGCCTCATGTTGGTGGCCTGTCACGGAGCAGATCAGCCGGTGGAGGTGGGGAAAGTCGGCTGGGGTCGTGATCATGATGCTGCCTTGGCGAAGGCAAAGGAGACAGGAAAACCGGTCTTCATGCTCTTCCAAGAGGTGCCTGGCTGCCAAGGGTGTCAGAATTTCGGCAAGGAAGTGCTGTCGGATCCATTGGTGATCGAAGCCATTGAAAGCGATTTTGTTGCGCTCTTGATCCACAATAATACCGGGGGTAAAGACGCCGAGATCCTCAAGCGATATGAAGAGCCTGCTTGGAATTTTCAGGTTATCCGCTTCATTGATTCCGAAGGCAAGGACCTGATCCCGCGCAAGGACAGAGTGTGGTCAATCGAAGAGCTGGTGCCGCGCATGATGATGGCTCTTGACGAAGCTGGTAAAGAATCTGCCGTCTTGGAACTGATGGAGCCAGACATCCGTGCCCGCCGTCAGCTCGCGCTGGCTCAACGCTGCTTCTGGACGGGTGAGCTCAGACTTGGAGAGATCGAAGGCGTTCTGAGGACCGAGGCTGGATGGATGGAAGGTCGGGAGGTGACCTTGGTTGACTACGATCCCAAGCTCATTTCGCGAGAAGACCTGATCGCACAGGCCAAAGCGATTTCATGCGCCGACAAGGTCTATTCGGGCCCTGCGCTGGCAGGCTACAAAGTCGCCAAGGAGTCTGATCAAAAGAAACAACTCCAAGGAACCGCCTTCGCCAAGCTACAAGGGCTGGGGCCTTATCAGCGAACCAAGATCAATGCCTACGCGAGAAGTCGACCTGAGGAGGCAAAGAAGTATCTCACTCCTCGTCAGCTTGAGAAACTTCCCAAGTAGAACCGAGGGACCCTAGAGATAATCTTTAGCGAAGTTGACCCGCTCGCGGTTGTCGCCATAGCGCTCACCAAGCAAGTTGCTGGAAATTCGGCCGCTTTCGTAGATCGTTGGGAGTCCTGAGCCCGGATGCGTGCCGCCGCCAACGAGGAAGACGTTGTCGAAGCCTTGCAGCTTGTTGTGCGGGCGCAGGTAGAGCATTTGATCGATCGTGTGAGCGAGATTGAAAGTCGCTCCGCGGAAAACGCCCATGTCTTCCCAGTCTTTCGGGGTCAGAATCCGCTCTTCGACGATGTGATCACGAATCCCTTTGAAGCCCGTATTTGCCTCGATCTTATCCAAGACGGCGTTCCGATAAGCTACCTTGTTCTCCTCCCAGTCGTAGTCCGAACGACAGTTAACGGTAGGCACTAGAACATAGATCGACGAGTGCCCTTCCGGCGCAAGCGAAGGATCGGTGACCGACGCATTTCGAACGTAGACTGACATGTCATCGGAGACGATTTTCTCGCCGCCGACCTCGGTGATATTGCGCTCGTAGTCGTCGGCAAATAGGACGTGGTGATGTGGCTCGTCGGCGTAGAGCTTGTCGAGACCAAGGTAGAGCATGAAGGTCGAGCAGGAGAACTTCTTCTTATCCACGGTCTCAAACTGGCTGCCCCGCTTGCCCATGAAGCTGGTCATGGCATGGCCAAAGTCGGCATTGACGATCATGTCGTCGCACTCGATCACCTCACCGTCTTCAAGGATGACAGCTTGGGCGTGATCGCCCTCCCACTTGACATCCTTTACCGTGGCATTCAGCCGGATCGTGCCGCCCTCTTCTTCGACGACTTTCGCCATCGCTTCGGAGATTTTGCAAAGCCCGCCCTGCACGTGATAAATACCGTAGCGGTATTCGATGTAGGAAAGGATGCTGAACAGGGCCGGGCAGCTCCATGGCGACATGCCGAGGTATTTCGCCTGGAAGGTAAAGGCTAGCTTGAGGCGGTCGTCATCAAAATACTGATCCAGCACGTCGACCACCGACTTCGCTGTCGCAATGTAGGGAAGCACCCGGAGGATATCCTTGGTGAAATATTGGGTGAGCTTGTGATAAGGCTGCTGCAAGCAGGGGTAGATCGCCTTCAGCTTTTCAGCATGATCGCTCATGAAGCGCAGGTAACCATCTTCGTCACCGGGGAAGATCTTGCCGATATTCGCAGCCATGGTCTCGATGTCATAGCTCGTCTCAATCGACTTATCGCCCCAGCTCAAGCGCGTCATGGGATCCAGCTTCACAAAGTCGAGGTAGTCCTCGGAATTTCTTCCTGCCTCCGCAAATACCTCGTCCAAGGTGAACTTCTGGTGCAGGAAAGTCGGGCCGGTATCGTGCGAGTAGGCTCCGGTTCTCAACTCAGCGTTTCGACCGCCGACGCGATTGTCTTTTTCGATAATCGTCACCTCGTAGCCGCGGTGCGCCAAGATCATGCCTGAGGTGAGGCCACCGGGGCCCGCACCGATAATGACAACACGCTTGGACTTGGAAGAATTCATCTGGATCACGCGGGAAACTATGCGCAGCTTTCGGTATGCCGCCACACTGAAATGCGGAAATATTCCGATTTTCTTTAACTTTTTTCTATTTTTACTGAAAATTCACTCATGATCACCCGATTCGCCCCGAGCCCGACTGGACTTTTACATCTCGGGCACGCCTACGCGGCAAAAGTAGCCGCTCACCTGGCGGACGAGGCGGACGGGCGATTCCTCATCCGAATCGAAGACATCGATCACACACGATCCCGCCCCGAATTCGAGACGGCCATTTTCGAGGACCTCGCTTGGCTCGGCTTCTCGTGGGAAGAACCCGTGATGCGCCAAAGCGATCAGAAAAGGCACTACCAGAGCGCGCTCGACAAGCTCATCGCAAAGGAGCTCGTCTACCCATGCTTCTGCACACGGAAAGAGATTGAGGCCGAGGTGGCCGCCATGCCCTCGGCCCCGCACGACCCGATGGGCGTCCACTACCCGGGCACTTGTCGTCAGCTATCGGAGCAGCGCATTTCCGAAAAGATCACCCAAGGCCGCGAACCCGCATGGCGACTCAACATGAGCAAGGCCGCGGAATCATTGGGCAACCTCACGGCAATCGACCGCAAACACGGAACCATCAAAGTCGTTCCTACCGAGCTCGACGACATCGTTCTCGCTCGCAGGGACATCGGCACCAGCTATCACCTCGCAGTAGTCATTGATGATGCCGAGCAGGGAATTTCATTGGTGACCCGTGGCGAGGACCTGCTCTCAGCCACGCCCTATCACCGGGTCCTGCAAGCTCTGCTCGACCTGCCCGTGCCCGAATGGTTCCACCACGCCCTGATCACCGATGAGCAAGGCAAGCGCCTGGCCACCCGCGATCAGGCTCACAGCCTGCGCCTCTACCGAGAAAATGGCCTCTCGGCCGCCGATGTGCTGGCCATGCTCCCCGAACCGACCTAGTCTCGCCCTGCCATGCCCGATGTTTGCTTGAAAATTCGTGATTTCGTCCAGATTATTGCCCGCAATCTGGTCAAGGACCCCGCGACTGCCCAGCTACGGATCGGCCAGACGGGTGAGAAGAACTACCGCATGCGCCTGCTCCTCAGCCAGCCCGATGTCGCTCGAATGATCGGCCGCAATGGCATGACGATTTCAGCGATCCGCAGCCTCATCCAGGCCGCACTCGATGGCAGCGACTACAAGGTCAAATTCGAAGTCCTCTCGCACGAAGAAGCGGGCGAGTAGGTGGCGAGCACCAATAGACGGGAGCCTTTCAGGAGCTGATTAACTTGCGCCCAGCTGCCGCTACGATCCCCAGCCCGCCAATAAAAAACAGACCTGGAAACCAGATCGAATAGATCGCCGCCTTGGTCGGCAACTTCAGCACCGCTTCCGATGGTTTCTCTGGATTCACCCACGCGGGATGAGTCGCCACACTGGAAAATTCGGCACCCAGCTCTTCGGCCTTCGCCTTTTCCTTGCTCCACTTGGTGCCGCGATAATCAATCTTGTCACTCGTGTAGGCCTGGCCATTGAAAAAGTAGCCGTAGCTCACCTTGGCCGCATACTCGGTCGGCACGGCATCGCCGATCTTCCGGTCGACGACTTCGGCTGAGATAATCTCGGCCTCGACCTCGGTCCATGAGCGCATTTCCATGGCATTGCTGAAGCTACCCCACATCAGGGCGCAGAAGACCGCACCCGAAAGGCATAGCAGCCCACCGATCAGCAATAGAAATACGCCACCACTCTTAGACTTCGTTTCCACGGGGCAGACTTAAGCCGCGGAATCACTTTAGGTCAATCGCTGAGCGATCACGCGTTGACTCGCCACCGATCCCCCTCCAAGCTCCGCCCATGAACGCCATCGTAATGGAGCAGCTCAAAGCTGCCATGAAAGCCAAAGACAGCATCGCCCTCAACACCCTGCGAGCCCTCAAGACCGCACTCACCAATGCCGCCATCGAAAAAGGCGGCCTAGGCACCGAGCTCACCGATGAAGAATCCGTCGCTATCGTGCAGAAGCAGATCAAGCAGCGCCGCGACTCCATCCAACAATTCGAACAAGCAGGTCGCCAGGAAATGGCCGATAAGGAGGCCGCCGAAATCGTGATCCTCGAAGGTTTCATGCCCAAGCAGCTCACTCCCGAAGAGCTCAGTGCCATCGTCGCAGAGGTCATCGCCGAGACAGGTGCCAGCTCCCGCGCCGACATGGGCAAGGTGATGGGCATCATCAATGGCAAGATCGCCGGCCAGGCCGAAGGAAAGGCGATCTCCTCCGAGGTCATGAAACAGCTCAGCTGAGCAACGCATTTTTTCGTTTTTCGTTTTGCCGACCTTCTCCGCCATCATCGTCGCCGCAGGCAGCGGACGCCGCATGGGCTTCGATAAGCTCCTGGCTCCGCTCGGCGGCAAGCCGGTGCTGCGCCACAGCATCGAGGCCTTTCTCGCCATCCCCGAGCTGAACGAGCTCATCCTGGTGACGGACCAAGCGCGATTCGATGCCTGCACCGAGGGCTTGAATTTGTGCCAGATCAAGCGGGTCGATGGGGGCAGCGAGCGCCATCACTCGGTCTCCGCCGGTCTCGCCCATGTCTCGGACACCTCAGAGCTGATCGCCGTTCACGACGGCGCGCGTCCGCTGATCTCACCAGAGCAAATTCAACGCTGTCTCGACGTGGCCGCTGACCAACAAGCGGCGAGCTCCGCCCGACGCATCACCGAAACCCTCAAACGAGCCGATGCACAAGGCCGCGCCGCAGAACCCGTCGACCGCACCGACCTTTGGGCCATGGAGACCCCACAAGCCTTTCAAGCGAGCCTACTTCGAGCAGCTTACCAGAAAGTGCTGGGCGAGGAGCTCCTCGTTACCGATGAAGTCTCCGCCGTTGAGTGTCTCGAAATTCGCACCGTCCTGGTCGAGAATCCACTGCCTAATTTGAAGATCACCTTCCCCCAAGACCTTCCGCTCGCCGAGCACCTCTTGGGCTGGAAGGGCTAATGGAAAGGCTAAACTTCCAGTTCAAAATCGGCCATGGCCACCGAGCGACCGTTGATCTGAATCTCGAGCCGATGCAGCCCCGAGTGATAAACTCGCGTGGTCACTGGCTTGAACCGATGCGCCCGAGCCAGCTCCAGCTCCCCCTCAGCCGCTAGGTTCACCGACTTCCACTTGAATACCTTGGGGCTCAGCGTGCCATTGGCCTTTTGGTGATGCACCACATAGTCAATCATGAGTCGCTGGTCTTCTGAATGGCTCGATCGGAGCTCGATCTCAAATTCCAGCACCTCACCAAATTTCACTCGCTCGGCCGACAAGGTGAAAGCGCCCACCTCCAGCACCGGCTCCCCGTAGCCGAAGACTTCTAAAGTCGGCAGATGCCCAGCCTTAATCAAGCTGCGACAGGCATGCCTCAGCAGGCGCTGGCGGTTCACATCCGACCCGACCATCCAGTCTCCGGCCAATTCGGCCACCAGACCGGGATGCCGTTTCGAGATGTCGTTGAGATGATTCGCCACCGATCGCCTCACGTATTCTTCGGGGTCATCGCGCAGCGCGAGCAAGAATGGCAGCATCGGCGAGGGGTCGTCATCGAAAGCCTGGAGCCGCATCCCCCACGGCAATCGGGGTCGTGTGCCCTCCGAGATCAAGCGCCGCACATGGACGTTTGGGTCACCAAGCCAAGTCGCTAAAACCTTCAATGTCGGCTCCGCCTGTTGGTCCAAGAAGGGTCGAATTGCAAATTCGGCGGTGAACCGGCAAGTCATCTCCTTGAGCACTTGCATGCTCAGCGCCAAATGCGACTGCCCGAATTTTGCGACATAATCAGCCATCGGCATCACCGCCCAGCCGCAAATGCCACGAGCATCAGGCTCCTCATCCCACGCCTTCAAATTTGGCTCAGGGTGCAAGCTGGCCACCAAAAGCTCCGCCGCCGCGGGAAAACCCTCCGGCAACGTTGCCTCCAGAGCCGACAAAATCTGCATAGAGCGCTGCTTCAGCTCCAGATCATCCAGCCCATCACTCGCCAGCGCCACGAAGCGCCGACGATCAAATTCGCCCCACTCCCGCTTGAACGAGTCCCCCATCCGCTCAATCAGTCCCAAGTGAAATCGATTCTTAAATGCCTCGGCCATCCTACCCAAAAACTAGCCCACCCCCACCCTCAAAACCAGCTCCGATCCGTGGCAACGGTTCCAGAATTCAATCAATTCTCATCGGGGTCCCCAACCACCCATCCATAATCTGTGCTTAAGCCGCCACCGACTTCGACAAAAAGGCCGCCAGGGCCTTGAGTCGTTTACGGGTTTCATAACGAAGAACCACCTTCATCACAGGATGCAGGAGCCAACGGAGAAAGGCGGGCTTGGCGGTGAACTTTAGCTTGTAGGTCGCCATCGATCCACCTTCGCAGTCTTCGTGGCGGATGCTTGCAGCGAAGCTCTCAAAGAATGGCGGATGATTGATCATCTGAACCGCTGCGATTTCTCCCCGCACAAAGGTCAGGTAGCGGGTTTCCACTCCAATCGAGCCAAGAGCAGGCTTCCCTACACACAAGGAGGTGGCCCCCTTGCCCGCCGTCAGATGCCCTTGGGTCAAGCGAGCTTCTTGCAACAAAGTATCCCATTCCAAGCGACGCGAATAATCGTGCAACAGGTCGAAAACCTCCTCGCTCGCGCAGGGCATGAATTGGCTAACAGTCGCGCTCGGCATCTAGACACTAGCGTAATCCAACGTAGCGGCGCTTTTCAATCTAGAATCCGCAGTTGGACGTCCATCATCTGTGCCAATCTGTGAAATCTGTGGTTTTCCACCCTACAAAAAAGCCGCCCTCTCCATCCAGGAAAGGGCGGCTGAAAATTCAGGAGCTTATTTGCTTAAAGCATTTCCTTCACCGCACTGACCACGTGGGCTGGAGTCATGCCGAGCTTCTCCATGACCTCGTCGCCGGGAGCAGAGATGCCGAATCGATCGATGCCGAGCACTTTGCCCTCAGAGCCAACGAATTTCCACCAGAGCCCGGAAACGCCGGCCTCGATGGCGACACGCTTGGTGCAGCTCGCTGGAAGGACGCTCTCTTGGTAGTCAGCCCCCTGACGCTCGAAGCGCTCCAAGCATGGTGCAGAGACCACGCGGACCCCGTCGCCAAGCTCATTTGCCGCATCGATGGCGTGACCGAGTTCACTGCCCGTAGCGAGAATGATCGCCTTCAGGTCACCAGACTCTTTCTTGGCGACGTAGGCACCACGGAAGGTGCCCTCACGACGCTCTTTGACGCTGAGCTGGGACTGAGTTTTGACTTTCTGACGCGACAGAACGAGAGCCGTCGGGCCATCGGTGCGGTTCATCGCTGAGACCCATGCGCCGACGACCTCTTCAGGGTCGCCCGGGCGGATGACGTCGAGACCGGGAATGACGCGCAGGCCACTGACCGTCTCGACAGGTTGGTGGGTCGGACCGTCCTCGCCGACTCCCACGGAATCGTGGGTAAAGACGTAGGTGACAGGGAGATGAGAAAGCGCCGCCAAGCGGATCGACGGACGAAGGTAATCGGCGAAGACGAGGAAAGTCGCACCGGAAGCGCGGAACAGGCCGTCGTAGGCGATCCCATTGCAGATGGCGCCCATCGCGTGCTCACGAATGCCGAACCAGATGTTGCGGCCGGTGGCATTGGTGGCACTGAAGTCGCCCTGCTCTTTCAAGTAGTTCTTGGTGGAGCCGAAGAGGTCAGCACTGCCAGTCAGCAGGCTTGGCATGCGCTTGGCCACTTCGTTGATCACCACGCCACCTGCGCCACGAGTGGCATCGGCATAGCCTTCATCGAAGGCAGGCAGGCTATCGATCAGGTCACTTGGCACACTGCCAGCAACACAGCCGGAAAGCTCTTCTGCCAGATCGGGATTGGCATCGCTCCAAGCGGCGAATTTCTTCTCCCAAGCGGCAAATTCGTCGGCCCGGGCAGCAGCACGCTGGCTGAAGTAGGCGCGAACTTCGTCGGAAACGTAGAACGAGGCTCCCTCAGGCAATCCGAGGCCTGCCTTTGCCTCATCAGCGAATTTAGCACCACCTTCACCGTGAGCAGACTGACTGCCGGCGACTTGAGGGATGCCGCGACCGATCTCAGTCTTGGCAATGAGGATCTTCGGACGTCCATTGTTGTCTGCCTTGGCAGCTTCGATGGCCTCGGCCATGGCGACGAGGTCGTGACCGTCAAGTGTGACGGCATCCCAGCCCATGGAGCGGAAAAAGGCCTCGGCATCGACGTCCTGGGTCTTGTCAGCCATCGCATCGAGCGTGACGTCGTTACTATCGTAGATGAGGATGAGGTTATCGAGCTGGCTGTGGCCAGCAAAGGAGCAAGCTTCTTTGGCGACCCCTTCTTGCAGGCAGCCGTCACCTGCGAGGACCACTACGTGGTTGTCGAAGATGGTTTGATCAGCGGTATTGAACCGCTCGGCGGCGCGTTTGCCCGAGAGGGCGAAACCGACTGCGTTACCGATGCCTTGCCCGAGTGGGCCAGTGGTTGCCTCGAC
The DNA here is from genome assembly GCA_964021555.1 of uncultured Verrucomicrobiales bacterium. Classification (GTDB taxonomy): domain Bacteria; phylum Verrucomicrobiota; class Verrucomicrobiia; order Verrucomicrobiales; family Akkermansiaceae; genus CAXIBU01. The sequence continues at coordinate 9,575 of CAXIBU010000069.1, forward strand.
GCCTGGCGTCATGAAATTCTCAGGGTGGCCTGGAGTCTTGCTACCCATCACACGGAAATTCTTCACCTCATCAAGCGAGAGATCATAGCCAGACAAGTGGAGCCAGCTGTAGAGGAACATTGAGCCGTGACCAGCCGAGAGGATGAATCGGTCGCGGTTGAGCCAGCGAGGAGCCTTCGGGTTGAAGTTAAGCACTTCACCAAACAGCGCCGCACCGATCTCAGCACAGCCAAGTGGCAGGCCAAGGTGACCGGAGGAACAGGCGTGGACGGCATCGATCGCGAGACCACGCGCTTGGTTGGCAGCGTCCTGGAGGACAGATTGATTAGAGGTAATGTTATCGCTCATTGGCTGGAAGATTGCGCGGCGAAGCACTGCGGGGCAAGGCTGGAAACAAAAAACTCCGTCACAATCCCATGATCGTGACGGAGTTTGAGAAAATAGGTGGAGAGTTACTTCCAGGAATAAACCCAATCCTGCTGCGGAGAGGTCTGCCCCTCAACCCCAAAACTCCAAACAAGGATGCGCGCGGCAATCGGTGTGGTGGTATTTGGATCGAGGATGCGGTTGTCGAGATCGGCGTCCATGATGAATTGGTAAGGACGACCGAAGGGATCGAGCAGCGATTGAACGTTATTTCCTGAAACGATCAAGCCGCGCTTGCCCACTTCCGAGACCTTTGCGTTGAAGTAATCGGTTCCCTTGGTATTGGCAGCGGCGCCATTTCCACGGCGGGTAAGAGCCTCCAACATGTAGACCCCTTCCGCGGTATCAGTCGTCGCTGGCGCTTCGGCAGCGCCGGGAGTCATTGGCAGGTAGTTGTGGTCGGCGTAGAAATTATCCACCGCACTCACGAGACCGACGCAATCATTCTTGGCCTCGAGCAAGCGAGCCTTACGAATGGCGGTCGTCACACCGGCAGTGATCAGTGCAGCTAAGGTGGCGATAATCGCGATTACAACCAACAGTTCTACCAAGGTAAAACCTTTGCGAAGAATTAGCGGGCGAGTGGCAGAATTGACTGAGGTTTTCATGATGAAATGGTTTGGTAAACGGTGGAAAATACGTGTGCTCCTTTGAGAGAATAGCGGTCGAGAAGTTCCATGACAACGAAAAAGGGAGATTGCTGATTGCAGAACGACGAGTTTCCGAACAGGATACCCCATGCCGAAACAGCTGGAGCAACGACTCCTCAATCTCCTTTCAGCCGAAAATTATCGTCCTCTCAATAAATCCGAGCTCTCGCGAGAGCTCGATGTCAGTAGCAAAGAGCGGTCGGAACTTCGTGGACTGCTCGCCGAACTGATCAAGCGTGGACAAATCACTCGCCTACAAAAGGGCCGCTTCGCCCTCCGCCGCAATTCTGGCAACCGCTTGGTTGGCAGCATACGCATCCATAAGGGAGGAAGGGCCAGTTTCACCACTGACCTGACGGATCCCGAGAACCTCAAGAGCGGGCTCGACCTGCAAAAGCTCGGGCGCTTGCGCTTGAGCGGGCGCGAGATGGGAAATGCGCTGAATGGCGACCGCGTCGAGGTCAAGATCAAGATCGGCAGCCCACCGTGGAAGCGTGGCAAGCCAGGCGGCAAGGACGACGACTTTGTCCAAGCACTCGTCACCCGCATCATCGAGCGCGGCCGTGCCCGTATCGTCGGGACCTATCAATCCGATGGCAAGCACTCGCACGTCCTTCCCATGGACCCCGATGCCTCCCCCGTCGTGCAAATTCCCGAACGCCCCAAGATGGACGTCATCTCAGGCCAGCTAGTCTCGGTCGAGCTGATCCAATGGGACCGCACCGACCAGCCCGCCACCGGTCGCGTGATTCAAGTCCTTGGCTGGCCTGGTGACCCAGGGGTCGATATCGAAGCCATCATTCAGAAACACGGCCTTTCCGTGGATTTCTCCGACCCTGTGCTGGATGAAGCTAGGGCCTACAAGGACGAGATCGCTCCGGAAGAGCGCAAGCGCCGCATCGACTGGACCGATCGTCCCGTCATCACCATCGATCCCGCGACCGCGAAGGATCACGATGATGCCGTCTTCGTCCGCAAGCTCGATAAAGGCGGCTGGGAACTCGCCGTTCACATCGCCGACGTCTCCGCCTACGTCAAACCGGGCACCGCCCTCGACGAGGAAGCCCAAGCTCGCGGCAACTCGACCTACCTCGTCGATCGCGTCCTTCCCATGCTGCCACCGGATTTATCCAACGACCTGTGCAGCCTGAGACCTGGGGTCGAACGACTTACCAAATGCGCGCTGATCGAGTTCAGCGAAGATGGTCGCCCGACGCGCAGCCGCTTTTACGACTGTGTGATCCTCAGCCCGGTCAAATTCTCCTACGAAGAAGCGCAGACCGTTCTCGAAGGACCAAAGTCGCCCAAGGACCCGATCCATCAGATGATCTTGGAAAGCTGGGAGCTTGCCTCCGTGCTGCGCCAGCGCCGCTTCGCCCGCGGCTCTCTCGATCTCGATTTTCCCGAGGTCAGCGTGATTCTCAACGACAAGGGCCACGCCGTCGGTATCAAAAAGACCGAGCACAATGAGAGCCACAAGCTGATTGAGGAATTCATGCTCGCTGCCAACGAATCGGTCGCCCGTGCCATCAAGGGCCGCGGCAAGCCCACCGTCTACCGGGTCCACGAAGATCCGGATTTCGACAAGCTCAAGGAATTCGGCGAGCTCGCCAGCCACCACGGCTACAAGGCGGGTGACATGAGCAACAAGGCCCACCTGCAAGCCCTGTTGGAGGCCATCAAGGGCAGCATCGAGGCCCCATCCATCAAGCTCGGTCTCCTCAAGAGCTTGAAACGCGCCGCCTATTCTCCCGATCCACTCGGTCACTACGGCCTGGGCAAGACCGATTACACTCACTTCACCAGCCCGATCCGACGCTACGCCGACCTCATCGTCCACCGCAGCCTCCAGCCGCTGCTGGAAAATCCGCCTAAGCCTACGGATAAGACGCCGTCCTATGCTGAACTCAGCAGCATCACCAATCACATTTCGACCACCGAGAGAGCCTCCGGCGATGCCGAGAATGAATCGAAGAAGCTCAAGCTCTTCGAATACCTCTCCGATCAACCCCACGAGGAAAGACGCGAGCATTTCCAAGCCACTGTCACCGACATTCGCCCGATGGGCGTCTTCATCGAGCTGGTTGATCTCTCCTTGCGAGCCCTCGTCAGTCGCGATGAATTGCCAGACAAGGAACGCTGGTTCTTCGATAACGGACTCTCCCGCTTCGCCAATTCCAAAGGCGAGACCATCGTCCTTGGGCAGGCGCTGACCGTCGAAGTCATCCGCGTCAACAGCCAGAAAGAAGAACTCGATTGCCGCGTCGTCAAACTCGGGCCAAAACCCAAAGTCGTCCCGAGCCAAGGCCGCTCCCGCCACCAGTCCGGCAGCCGACCCAAAAAAGGCCATCAAGAAGCCAAGGGCAAGGCCGCTCAACCGTCAAAAGGCAAGAACCACAAAAAGAAACCTTCCCGCCGCCGCAAGAAGCCCGGCGGAAAACGCAAACGCCGCTAGGCTATCCCGCGCGGTTCCACCCCACATGCCCAAACCTCTGCTACTCATCATCGGCGGGCCCAATGGGGCCGGAAAGACGACCTTCGCCCGTGAGTTCCTGACTCGTGAGATGAAGGGGGTCCGTTTTCTCAATACCGATGAAATTGCTCGAGGGCTCTCACCTTTTGATGTGGATCAGGTCGCTCGCAAAGCAGGGAGAATTTTCCTTCACGAGGTCAAATCCGAAATCGAGCACGGCAACGACCTCGCGATTGAGTCCACGCTCAGCGGCAAAACCCACGCCAAGCTCATCAAGCTGGCCAAAACTGCAGGCTATGAAGTTCGTCTCCATTTCCTCTGGCTACCGAGCGCGCAGCTCTCGCAACAGCGGGTCACCCAGCGCAAGCAGCAAGGCGGCCACGACGTTCCAAGCGATGACATCAAGAGGCGTTTCCCTCGGATTTTGAATAATCTGACCGAGATCTACCTGCCCTTGGCCGACGAATGGACGATCTGGGATGGATC
>CAXIBU010000070.1:0-13590 GCA_964021555.1 uncultured Verrucomicrobiales bacterium
CTCTTGGCCGCCCTAATGACCGAGATGATCAGTAACAATGCCGTCGCGGCACTTCTGACTCCGCTTGCGATCATCGTTGGGCAGCAGCTTGGCTTGGATGATCCGCGACCCTTCATCGTCGCGGTGATGTTTGGTGCCTCGGCCTCATTCGCGACGCCGATTGGTTACCAGACCAATACCTTTGTCTACGGGGCAGGGGGGTATAAATTCAGCGACTTCTTCCGAGCCGGTTTCCCCCTCGCCGTTCTGCTCTGGATTCTGGCAAGTTTCCTGATCCCCGTCTTCTTCCCGTTCTACCAATAATTGACAAACAATCAGCTTTCCACGTCAAGCGAAGTGACTATGGTTCCGGCCTCAGACAATACGGCATGAAAATTTTTCTCGATGGCAAATTAGTAGATAAGGAAGACGCAAAGATCTCAGTCTTTGATCACGGTCTGCTCTATGGCGATGGTATTTTTGAAGGGATTCGCTTCTACAAAGGCCGTGTTTTTCGTCTTGAGGAGCACATTGAGCGACTCTTTCTCTCAGCCAGGGCGATTTTGCTGAAAATGCAAATGACCCAAGAAGAAGTCATCCAAGCCACCCTCGACACCATCGCCGCCAATGGTCTGACCGACGGTTACGTGCGCTTGGTCGTTACCCGTGGAGTGGGCGGATTGGGCTTGAACCCATTCCTTTGCGATACGCCGTCGATTTTCATCATCGCCGATGGCATTCAGCTCTACCCTGAAGAATTTTACACCAAGGGGCTGGATCTCATTACGACAGGCACACGTCGTCCGACTCCTGCGTCACTGCCACCTCAGGTCAAGTCGCTGAACTACCTCAACAACGTCATGGCAAAGATCGAGTGCATCCAGGCCGGCGTGATGGAGGGCCTCATGCTCAACCAGGAAGGGAACGTGGCGGAGTGCACTGGAGACAATGTCTTTATCGTCAAGAATGGAACGGTTTTCACCCCTCTAACGACCGATGGTGCCCTCGACGGCATTACTCGTCAGGTGATTATTGAAAGCTGCAAGGATCTGGGTATTCCCATCGTTGAGCGCACCATGAACCGTTATGACGTGTGGGCTGCTGACGAATGTTTCCTCAGTGGAACGGCCGCTGAAGTGATCCCCGTGGTCAAGCTGGATTCCCGCCCAATCGGCACCGGCGAGCCCGGTGAGGTGACTTTGAAAATACTCGCTCGTTTCCGAGAATTGACCCAGACCACTGGGACACCAGTTGCTCGGTAAGTCGTTTTTCGTTTTCAAGTTTGCTTGCTGGTGCGTGTGTCCTAAGCTGCGCCCATGGATTACCGAGCAGACTCTGACCGATATGACGGGCGCATGCCCTACCGCCGATGTGGAAGCTCTGGCCTGAAGTTGCCGGAGATCTCGCTCGGATTTTGGCATAACTTCGGTGACGGCGATGACCTCATCGAGGGGCGTAAGGTGATGCATGAGGCCTTTGATGCTGGGATCACTCACTTCGATTTTGCGAACAACTACGGACCACCTCCGGGCTCGGCGGAGACAAACTGCGGGCGCATCCTATCCGAGGATTTTTCCGCCTACCGCGATGAGCTCATCATTTCGACCAAGGCAGGCTACCTGATGTGGGATGGCCCCTACGGCGAATGGGGGTCGCGCAAGTCGGTCTTGGCCTCGCTGGATCAGTCCTTGAAACGACTTCGTGTGGACTACGTCGATATCTTCTACTCGCACCGTCCTGACCCCGAGACGCCTTTGGAGGAAACCATGGGCGCTCTCGCCACAGCGATCAGCTCGGGCAAAGCGCTGTATGTGGGACTTTCCTCTTACCCCCTGGATATGCTCAAAGAGGCCGTTGAAATCCTCAATCAAATGGGCGTTCGCTGCTTGATCTATCAGCCGCCCTTCAATCTCCTCAATCGTGAGGTGCAGAGCGATGGTCGGCTCGATTGGCTCGCAGATCAGGGAATCGGGTCCATTGTCTTCAGCCCCTTGGCTCAGGGCATGTTAACCGACAAATACCTCGATAAAATCCCCGAAGGCAGCCGCGCCGCGCGTGACGATGGCTTTCTCCAGAAGGACCAGGTCGAAGCCAAGCGCGCTGAAATCCGCGGCTACTACGACACAGCGAAATCCGAAGGTTTGAGCCTGAATCAATACGCTATCAAATGGACCCTCGAGCAACGCGGAGTGACCAGCTCACTCATCGGTGCCAGGACCCGCGAACAGCTCCGCGACAATCTCAAGGCGCTTGGTTGATATTCTCATCCCTCAGGATACTGCGCGCAATAGGCGTGGATGCAGATGGAGGTGGCAGTGGCGACGTTGTAGGAATAGGGGAGTCCCCAGACGGGGATTTCGACCACCGCGTCGAGAAGGTCCAGCGTTTCCTGGTTCAAGCCCTCCCGTTCGGAGCCAATCACCAGCGCGCATTTGTGTGGGAATTCGAATTTTCCCAGTGGAGTGGAATGGGTCGTTTGTTCCAATCCGATGAGCTGGTAACCCTCGGTTTTGAGTTTCTTCAGAGCCGGAAGAAGAGTTCGATAGGCAGTGACTTCGACATTTTCAGCACCATCGCGAGCAATCTTTGGGTTTACCTTGGCATTGCCAGTGGCGATGACTTTGGTGACGCCACAGCACCCAGCCGTCCGAATGATCGTGGACAAATTCGCATGCGTCCGCAGCGGCGAGCAGGCAACGACTAAAGGGCGTGCCGTGATGAGTGTCGCCGGTGGCTTGTGCCGGATGTGCTCAAATCTGAAGTATTCACTCATCAAGCGGCAACTCTAACGGAGAGCGTAGAGTGCCGTTGGTGTGGGTTGAGGGCGTGTTGCTTATCATAGTGGGGTAGATCGATAGGTTAATTTACAAACTCGCTCATGCCATCAACTCTGGCGACTCAATTCGGCAATGGACGCGGTTGCCATGCGTATCGATAGGGCAAAGCATTTTAAAAGCGCTTCTACGGGGGCGTGCCGAAGGTGGATGGGTGTTTTTGTGGGGGGGATTATGCTCTCGCCCGATGGACTGTTCGTTTGGTAGGCTCGGACTTGCCATTGATTGTGGCGACTTAAATCAACAAATCGACCCAATGAAAATTCCACTCATTTCTCTCGCCCTGATTGCTGGTGCACTGCTTTTGACTCAATGTGTTGTGGAGCCGTCAGATTCCTCTTCCTCATCGGAGAGCTCAGCAACGGCGACTCAACTGCCAGCTCAAGCGCCGCAAAAGCCGGGTTTCGGAGCTCCGTTGACCTCAGAAATCGCTCAAGGTAGCGTCATTATTCGCGAAGGTGGGCGCACTTTGACTTCCTTCAGAACCGCGAAGCCGAACGTCGAGCAAGTTCGCTGGATCGAAGAACAGGAAAAAATTGCGGTGAAATCTCGTGGCAATCATGGCCCGGCAACGATCCAGCTTTTTGATAGTCGCACGGGTCGTGAGCTTGGAAAAGTAATGGCCTTCGAAGCGGCGAACGGACCCGCTTGGGCGCGCTCTATGGCTGAGTGATCAGCCAACAAACTCCAACTGATCAAAGTCCATGTTTCGTTCAATTATCGCATCTCTTAGCCTAGCCTTCGTTCTGCCAGTCGCAATGGCTGAGGAGACTAAAACCGTCAAGGTCCAGTTCGAGGCTGGGAGATCCCAAACGATCTTGTCGGGTGAGATTACGGGTAGAAATTCAGTGCTCTACAAGTTGTCCGCGCGGAAGGGGCAATTCATTCAGATCAAGGTGTTACCAGGTGATAAAGGGGCGGATTTTAACCTCTATATCCCTGGTCGCACGATTGGTGATGAATCGTTATTCAACTCGCTAATCGGTGGCCGTAGCTACACGGGCCAGCTCTACAAAACAGGCGAGCATTCGATCAACGTCTTCCTCAACCGTGCTGCGGCACGTCGGGGTGAGACTGCGAAGTATCGGATTCTTGTGCGGATCAGCGACAAGCAAATTGCCGAAGAAGAAGTGCCTGCCGAAGGGGCGGTGCCCCAGAAAGTCATCGACGACTGCCTGGCTGCCCTGCGCAAGCAAATCCCGGATCGTGAGATGAAAGTGATTTCGTCCAAACGAGGCGAAACTTCTTTCGTTGTCGACGTCAAAGTCGACGGTGTCGAAAACCCATGGCGCTGTTACCACGACGGCACCAAGTGCACTGGCACTGAGTATCAGGGAGAAGGTTGAGCTCTATGATCAAGGCTCTGATAGCGTATTGTTGTCTGGCGAATTTCTTAGCCGCCGCAGAAAAACCGAATGTAATCCTCATTCTTGCAGATGACTTGGGCTATCAGGGCTTGAGCTGTTACGGCTCTGAGATTGTAAGAACCCCGAACATTGATCGGCTGGCAACCGGTGGGCAGATGTGGAGCCAGGCCTACGCGGGCATGGCAACCTGCGCGCCTAGTCGGGCGGTATTGATGTCGGGTCAATACACGCCACGGACCGGAATTTTCCGCGTGGTCGACCGATACAAGGGAAACGAAGACCATATCCGTTATCTTGTGCCGCCTCTGGCCAAGGGGCTGGCGGTGGAGAAGGTGACCTTGGGCGAGGCCTTTCAAGCCGCAGGTTACACCACTGGAATGTTTGGCAAATGGCATCTCGGTCGCGGGGCCATGCATCCATCGAACCAAGGCTTCGATCAGGCCATTGAATCGCACTCTAGCCACTTCAACTTCAAGCTCGATCCCGAGAGTGGCGAGAAGATCCCCGAGGGCACTTACCTTGGTGATTATCTGACGGATCGGTCGTTGGAGTTTATGGAGAGCTGTCGCAAATCCGATAAGCCATTCTTTCTCTATCTGCCGCATTTTCTGGTGCACAAACCGCTGCAGTCCAAGGAGGACCTGAAAGCGAAGTATCAGAAGCTACTGGGTAAGGACTACGGCCCCGAAGTGATCGAGCTCGCTGCCATGACAGAGAGCTTGGACGAGTCAGTTGGTCGAATTTACCAATACCTCAAGGATCGTGACCTGTTGGAGCAGACCTTGATTGTTTTCACCTCGGACAACGGTGCTTATTCCTTGAAAGGCGAAGCGGTGAATCTGCTCAATCGTCCGCTACGCGAGAGCAAGGGCTCCTTGTATGAAGGGGGAATCCGAGTTCCGCTGATCTTTCATTGGCCGGGTAAAATCGGTGCGGGGAGCTCGGCTGAGGTGCCGCTGCATTTTGTGGACCTCTACCCGACCTTACTTGATCTGGCGGGGCTGGATAAGCCTGCAGGATATTTATTGGATGGAAATTCGCTCAGCTCCATCGTTCTCAGTCCGAAGGCCAAGTTTAAGCCACGCGAGCTTTTCTGGTTCTTTCCCAAGTATTCCCAATACAAGGAGGGTAAGGGCTGGAAAAACGAGTGGCGCAATGTGATCCGATATGGCGATCTGAAGCTCATCGAATACGTCGAGACGGACCGCTTCGAGCTCTTCAATCTCAAGGAGGATCCCACCGAATCGAAGGATCTCGCAGGCTCCGATCCCGAGCTGATGGCCGACATGAAGGCCAGACTAGAGGCAGGCAAAAAACGCTACGGTGCACCAGTTCCGGTGAAAAATCCGGATTACGTGAAGTGATTTTGAGTGGTGCACAGGGATAAGCCTAGCCAAAGCGCGGTTTTTCGCGATCTTGCGGCATGGATTCTGTGACGCAGGCGGCGCTTGGAGCGCTATGTGGTGAACTGGTGCTGCGCAAAAAGCTCGGTAATTGGGGCATCGTTTGGGGGCTGTTTTTCGGCACCCTGCCTGACCTCGATGTCCTTGCGTCCCCTTGGCTGGATACTGCGGGCAAGCTAGCCTTTCATCGCGGGGTCTCACATTCCTTCCTGCTGATGCTCGTCGGGGGGCTGATCTTTGGCTGGTTGCTGAAGCGGCTGCATCGCAAGAGTGCTCTGACTTGGTGGGAGGGTGGCTGGTTTGTCTTTTTGGCGTGGTCGACGCATGTGCTCATCGATTGTTTCACCGTCTATGGCACTCAAATTCTGGCTCCTTTCAATGATCTCAGGGCTTCCTTGGACAACCTGTTTATCATCGATCTGTTTTTTACCGTGCCGATCTTGGTCGGGCTCGTGGCGGTGATGTTCATGGCGAGGGAGGGGCGGCGTCGGCGGCTGTGGGGGATTGCAGTGGTAAGTTGGTTGCTGTGCTACACGGCAATGAGCTTCGGCATGCAGGCGTGGGCGAAGTCTGAATTTGAGCGGCGCTTGGCGGCCGATGCGATTGAGGTTGAGCGGATCCAAGTCACAGCGACTTTGAGCAATATCGTGCTGTGGCGGATGGTGGCTGAGACTGAGGAGCACTATTACGTTGGTTATTGGACTCCATGGGACGGCCCGAAAAATCGCTCTTGGGCCAAGGTGGAGAAACGCCACGACCTGATCGCCGATCTGCAGGGTGGGCGCGAATTTGAGACCGTGGAGTGGTTCTCCAAGGGCTGGTTCATCGCTCGCCCGTCGAAAGATGGGGTGACCGTCGCCGACATGCGCTTCGGCGAAATTCGGGTGCAAGAGGGGGAGCAAACTTACCTGATGCCGACCTTTCGATGGAATCTGGTTGGCGAAGGACAAGACGCCAGAATTTCAGATGAGGGCAGCGGTCGCCCCGATGTCGATATGGGGCCAGTTCTAAAGGGTTTCTGGGAACGCTTGAAAGGCGGGGCTCCAGGGTATATGGATGGGGAATGGCGGTGAGATCTAACCTAATGGCATTTTTTGCCATGTTGCTTGTGGGTCTACTTTTTAAAAGCGAAGGGATTCCTCTGGCCGTTACTGCAGCAAAGGACGTCTATTCTAAGACTTGGTCTGCGGATGAGTTTAAGAGAAATCTTTCCAAGCTAGAGGAGGCGAAAAAGCCCTTGAGGGTGAAGTTGAGGAAGAGGGTGGTTTCATTCTCAATTATCGATCCCAATAAAGGGGAAGAGGTGCTCAAATTGGAGCCACTTATTGTGGTAGTGGGGAGGGCGCAGTTCCGGGAAGGTATCCTCGATCCTCTAGTGTTATCCCCCAAGGAGCTTGAAGAGCGAATTCTCACCTATCAGCATACTGCGAAGTCGTTAAATGCGAGGCCTGAGATTTCGATTTTAGTCGATGAAGACTATAACCCTGAGCTCCTGATGGACCTCTTTGAATTGCTCAATCGAATGAAATTCAAGCGGCTTGTGATCATCAAGCCCGTCAATCCTCATCCTGCTCCCCCCCGACCAGTTGGTCCTAGGCCTCTTCCGCGCCCCCCGATTCCACCCGCTAAGTAGCCCTTACCTATCCGATTTCAGGGGGTGTGGACTGATTAGGGTTGATATGTGGTGTGGGATTTGCTATGTTCCTTCTGGAGCTTGACACATTTCAGTCGAGAAAAGTGCTTCATTTCCAATTAACAAGGAGACTATTATCGCAAGAAGACCAGCAAGAAGAGGAGGCCCGAGACGCGGCGGCAAAGGAAGAGGCAGGGGCAGAGGCCCACGCAAGCCGAGTTCCGATGAAGATCGCGAAGACAAGGCAGTAGAAGTTGAGGGGGTGATCTCTCAGGTTCTCGCTGGAACGATGTTCCGTGTCACCCTTCCTTCTGAGCACGAAGTTCTCGCTCACATTTCCGGTAAGATGCGCAAGCGTTTCATCCGTCTGGTGGTCGGCGATCGAGTGAAGATGGAGATGTCTCCCTATGACACGACGAAGGCGCGTATCGTTTTCCGACTTGGCTGAGGTCTTCCGACTGGGCTGAGCCAAGTGCTCGCGTCCGTTCAATTTTTTCGAAGGCCACTCTGATCTCAGGGTGGCCTTTTTTGGGTCTAGCTCGCTTGGCAGGAAGATCGGGGAGCGAGTTGATCCTTCAGCCTTTCTCCTCTTGGCAAATTCGGATTCCGTGGGCAGGGTCGGGGCATGATCCGATTTTATGGCTACAAGGGGTGCGATGGCTGTCGCAAGGCGAAGAAATGGCTGCTCGCGCGTGAGATTGACTTTGAAGAACTGCCGATCCGTGAGACGCCGCCTAGCATCGACGAGCTGAAGACCGTGGCGGATGCCATCGGGCTAAAACGGCTCTTCAATACGGCAGGTGGCGATTATCGCGAGCTGGGCATGAAGAACAAGCTGCCCACCATGACTGAGTCGGAAGCACTTGAGCTGCTGCATTCGCGCGGAAATTTGGTAAAAAGACCTTTCATCGTTGGCGAGGGGATCGCTGTGACGGGCTTCAAGGAGGCCGAGTGGGCTGAGCTTTTTGAATCCTTCCTTAGGGCTTGACCCAGTGAAGGGGTCACAATCATGCTCTGGCCATGTCAGTCAAGTTAGGTGTGGCGGGTGCAGGATCGATGGGGCGTAACCATGCGAGGGTTCTATCCAAGTTGGATGAGGTCGAATTAGTGGGGGTCTTTGATGCGCAGATGGAGCGGGCTCAGGAGGTAGCGGCCGAATTTGGCACGCAGCCATTTGATAGCTTGGAATCGCTAGCCCAGCTCTGCGATGGAGTGGCGGTCGCCGTCCCTACCTCCGCCCATCGGGAAGTTGGCTGTTTTCTGCTCGATCAAGGATGCCACATTTTAATCGAAAAACCAATCGCTCCGAGCGTGGCTGATGCCAAGGAGTTGGTCGACCGCGCCAAGAGTGCAGGTAAGATTTTACAAGTTGGCCACATTGAGAGATTTAATCCGGTGATGAGATCACTGGAAGCCAAGCTCGATCAGCCCAAGTTCATCGAAGCGCACCGACTCTCCCCGTTTCCCAATCGCAGCATGGACATCGGCGTCGTGCTCGATCTGATGATCCACGATCTCGAGATCATCCTGCATCTGGTCAAGTCACCGATCGCGAGTATCGATGCGGTCGGGGTCCCGGTGTTGACCCATAATGAGGACATTGCCAATGCGCGGATCCGCTTTGAAAATGGTTGCGTGGCGAACATCACGGCGAGCCGCATCAGCCCCGAAAGGATGCGTAAAATTCGGGTTTTCCAAGGTGATTGCTACCTCTCCCTCGATTACCAGGAGCAGGCCGGGCAGATGTTCTGGCGTGATGGTATGGCGATTGAAAATTCGCAAGTTGAGGTGGAGAAGGATGAGCCACTCAAGCTGGAGCTCGCCGCCTTTGCCGATGCGGTCAGTCGCGGTGCCTCGCCAACGGTCTCGGGTGAACAGGGCATGGCCGCACTGGACGTCGCGCTAGAAGTCACGCGCCTGATCAAGCAGGACAGCGCTTTCAATGGCAACTGATTCACGGATACCAGGCGCACTGTGGGGCGCATTGATTGGCGATGCCATGGGCGTCCCAGTCGAGTTTACCAGCCGTTCGGCGCGAGATGCGGACCCGGTGGTGGATATGAGGGCCTTCGGGACGCATTTGCAACCGCAGGGGACCTGGTCAGATGATAGCAGCTTGTTGGTGACGACTTTGGAAAGTCTCATGCTCAAGCGTAAATTCGACCTGGAAGATATTTCGGGGCGGTTCCAGCGCTGGCTTTACGAAGCTGAATGGACCCCGCATGGGGAAGTCTTCGACGTGGGCATCACCACTCGAGAAGCGATTGGGCGTCTGCGCGAGGGCATGCCTCCGACCGAGGCTGGTCCGAGCGATGAATACAGCAATGGCAATGGCTCCCTGATGCGGATTCTGCCGCTGGCGCTGGCCATGGCGAAGTCGCCGCCAAAGGACTTGATTGAGGCCGCCATTGATCTCAGTTCGCTGACTCACGGGCATCCACGATCTCAAGCCTGCTGTGCTTGGTTCTGCCTTCTGATGGCGAATTTGGTGAACGATAAAAGCCTCGCAAGGGCCGACGATAGCTTGGAGGAGGCAATCTACGCCGCGTGGAAGGACTTTGATGCTCACGCTCCGGCGTCGCTTATCGAGGAGAGCTCGCATTTCCGAAAATTCGAGCGCCTGAGTGACGTTCGCATCCTCGCTCGCGAAGACGTGCGTGGTTCCGGCTACGTGGTGGATTGTTTGGTGGCCTCCTTGTGGTGCGTGGCGACCAGTCGGGAGTTTGAAGAAGCGGTGCCCAAGGCTGTCAACTTGGGTGAGGACACTGACACGACAGCTTGCGTGACTGGGGCACTCGCTGGAGCATTGTGGGGGGTCGATCCGATCCCAGGGCGCTGGCATCGGTGCTTGGCGCGGCATGAGGAGCTTGGTGATTTGTTTTTTAAAGCGGCTTACCAGTTGCCTCTGTGAGCTTGACCTTCAATAGTTGTCTTAATGATTGTGAACGGACGAAAGTTCGCTACGCTCGCCATCGTATTTGGTCCCAGTAAAATCATCATGAAAGCTCTACTTCCATCACTCCTCCTCGCTTCGACTCTCGCAGCATTTGCCCACCCTGATCACGATCAGAAACCAGGTGAATCACCAACAACGGCGGTGACGACTGGTAATGGCGAGTGGACCTACACCGCTGTTCCACACTGGGGCGAGCTCCCTGACGGCAAGAAGATCGGGCCGACTCATGGTTCGGTTCTGGTGGGGCCGAAGGGCAATATCTACGTCTCGACCGACGGTCCACAGTCGATCTTGGTCTATGATGCAGCAGGCAAGCACCTGAAAAACATCGCTCCCGATTGTCAGGGCTTTCACGCGATGATGATCCGTGAGGAGAATGGCAAATCATACATCTACGGCGCTCAGTTGAATGCCTACGGTAACAAGTCACTCGAAAAGAAGACTCCTCTGCGAGTTTGCAAAATTGATCTCGATGGGAAACTCGTGATGCAAATTCCCAACGAGAAAACTGAGAAAATCAAGGGCGGCTGGGGCGGGCTGACTGCGGTAACAGTGGCTCCTGACGGTTCCATCTTCGCCTGCACCGGTTATGGAGCCAACGTCATTCACAAGTTCGATGCCGAAGGCAAGTTGCTCAAGAGCTTCGGCAGCCGCGGTAAGGGTGATGGTCAGTTTGTCACGTGTCACGGCTTGGCCATTGACACCCGTTTCGGCGAGCCTCGCTTGCTGGTCGCGGATCGCGAAAACCGCCGTCTGACCCATTTTACCTTGGATGGAGAATGGATCGGAGTTCATGCAACGAATTTGCGCCGCCCTTGCTCGGTATCTATCCACGGCGATCACTTGGCGGTCGCCGAGCTCGAGGCACGGGTCACGATCCTGGACAAAACCGGCACACCCGTCTCTTTCCTTGGAGATAATCCAAACCGAAAAGAATGGGCGAATTTTGGCGTGCCAAAGGATAAGCAGCAGCTCGGTATCTTCACTGCACCACACGGACTGACCTTTGATCCTGATGGCAACCTCTATGTCCAAGATTGGAACACCACTGGTCGTGTGACCAAGTTGGTGAAGAAGAAGTAAGCTCCGGGCACTTTTTCAACTGGCATCTACGGACAGATCTGGACACCTTGTGACAGATCCTGTCTAGCCTATGAAAATGATTCCCTTCCTCGCCTGCTTGATCACCGTTCTCGGTGTCGGAAATACCACTAGAGCCGCTGAAGCCCCGTCTGTCATCCCCGCGGTCCAAAACTGGGAGGGCTCTGGTGGTGAGCTAGCACTGAAGACCGAGAAGATTTTCGTCAGTGATGAGTCCCTACGGGAGCTAGCCGAGCTCCTTGATTCTGAACTGCCTGGTGAGAGCCAGATTGTCGTCGGTGAGGGACAAGACGGCTTTTTGGAACTCAAATTTTCTGCGGGTAAGGCCTTTCAGAAGGAGGCTTACGAGCTAGGCATCGGCAATCGCGTCGAAGTGCGCGCCAGTGATCGGGCGGGACTTTTTTACGGCACGCGCACCTTACTGCAGCTGATGGCGAATGGACCACTGGCCAAGGGCGTGATCCGAGATGCTCCGAAGTATCCGGTGCGCTCCTTGTTGCTCGATGTGGGGCGTAAATTCATCTCAGTCGAAGGGCTGAAGGACTGGATCCGGATGATGGCCTGGTTCAAGTTCAATGAACTGCACCTTCACCTCAACGATAACTCATGGGGGCGCTACCCTGGCTACCGTTTGGAGTCCAAGAAGTTCCCAGGTCTGGCTTCGGCGGATGGTCACTACACCTTCGAGCAAATCCGCGAATTACAGGATTTCGCGGTTCTGCGAGGGGTGACGATTGTGCCTGAGATCGATTCTCCCGGGCACTCGCTGGCTTTCACCACCTACCGACCTGAGCTGGCCCACCCTGAGATCAACCGTGAAGGTTTCGGGCTCGCCTACCTCGACTTGCGCAATCCAGATGCAGTCAAGTTCATGGAAGATATCTGGGACGAAGTATGTCCCTTGTTTGATTCGCCACTCGTGCACATCGGCACCGACGAGTATCGCTTGAATTTGATCAAGAATAAGGAAGAGAGAGAGGCCTTGGGTGAAGACTTCCGTAAATACATCAATCACCTCAATGGCTACATTCGTAAGAAGCACGGCAAAACCGTCCGCACTTGGTCAGGTTACGAGCACATGCCCGGAACGACTGAGCCCGACAAGAGCGTGATCATCGACATGTGGGAGACCACTGATGCGAAGAAGAAAGTCGCCGATGGCTATCAAGTGGTGAACTCCTCGCATTTCTACACCTACATCGTTCCCGGTGCGCCATACTACGGCGTGAACAATCGCTTGATTCACGAAAAATGGACACCAAAACAATTCTCCGGAAAGCCCGAAGGAATGCTCAGCGATGAAGACCCGGGTCTCATGGGCGGTAAATTGCATATCTGGAACGACTACGGGCCGACAGGCTTCACTTGGAACGAAATCGCAAGGCTTAGCCTGCCTTCAATGTCTGCCATGAGTGGCAAGCTATGGGGGAGCCCACTAGGTCCGGATTATGCGATGTGGGAAAAGACGACCGAAAAACTGATTTCAGCGATGCCATCAGTGTCTCTTCACAACCGGGCCGCAGCGCCCAAGGATGGCAAGGTCTGGAGTTTGGATAAAGAGCTGATCTTGATCCCCAACTCACGTCACGCCATGGAGAAGACCCTAGCTACCAATCTGGAATACCCTTGGACGGCGAGTTTCACCCTCACCCGACACAACGACGTCAAGGGCAATGAGGTGTTGATCTCCTCAGACCTCGCTGAATTTTACCTCGATTATCAGGGGAAAGCCGACCCCAAGCAGCCAAATCAAGCCGCTCCTCGCGGCGTCGCCTGTGTCCGCGCAAACCAGGCAGCAGGCTACACACCGGACGGCGCATACAATCCGGATCGTCTCATCTTCAATTACCAAGTCCCTGTTGGTCAAAAGGTCACCCTTACTCTAGTGGGTGAGGAGCGCCGCACGACTCTTTACGTCGACGGTAAAAAAATCCAGACCATCAATAAACAAATGGTATGCCCTCTCAAGCAAGTAGGCACCAAATTGCCCCATGGCGTTCACGCCACCATCCATCGTGCCAGCATCAAGAGCGAGGCCCCCAAGTCCATAGTAATCGGCGCTTGGTCAATGGGTGAGATCACCGAGAAATTCGCTCCGACTCTCCTGGATCTCCCCAAGGGAATAGAGGGCGAATTTAGCGTTGTATTTGACTACCAAGGCGGCACCCACGGTCTTGAAATTGAAAGTGTCGAACTCCTCGAGAACGGCACGGTGGTGGCTGAAGATAATCACCAAGGCTTCACCGGCGGCTCAGATAAACAGAACAGTTACAGCCTCAAGCTAAAGTCTGCCGCACAGGGCAAGAAATACCAAATT
>CAXIBU010000071.1:0-13562 GCA_964021555.1 uncultured Verrucomicrobiales bacterium
AGCGGGAGAGGAAAGTGAAAAAATGCTGTCATATACGCGTGCGCCGGAGGCGTTAAACGAGCCATAATGGCTTTACCCCACTGGATTAGGCTTCGCCGCACCCGATGAGGTGCGGGTTGTCTGAGGTGCGGGTCAAAGGTGCTTCGCAGTGGGACGGCCTAGCCATGGATCAAATTCGATGGCTGGAAGCCAGCGTTCCCGTTTTTGCTCTATTCTGTGGGAATCTTTTTGTGTGCGCTGGGTCTCGCGGTGGTGCAGGGTGGTTTGGGTAGGGGTTTTGATTTGAGATTGGGTGGGTTTTGCCTTGCTTCCGGTGGGGTGGGGGCTTTGATCGGGGCTTCTTATGAGTGATGCGAGCTTTGAGCAACTTTTTGAGGCCTTTCAGGGGCACGAGCGATTTTTGATTTTGAGTCATGTGCGTCCGGATGGCGATGCGATTGGTTCGCAATTGGCCTTGGGGGCCTCGCTCGAGGCGATGGGGAAGACGGTGCATTTGGTCAATCAGGATGGCTTGCCGAGCAATCTGGCCTTTTTACCCGAGAGCGAGAAGGTCCAGTCTCCGCCAAGCGAGGCATTGGATGTCGAGGTGGTGATTGCGCTGGATACGGCGAACCATCCACGCTTGGGGGCGGATGCGATTGCGGCGGGCGCGAATGCGAAGCTGTGGATCAATATTGATCATCACAAATCGAATCCTGGCTATGGCGATCTGGCCCACATTGACTCGACCGCTCCAGCGACGGGTGAAATTCTCTATCATTTGATTATTTCGACGGGGATGCCTTTCCCCGATACGACGCGGGATGCGATTTATGTGGCGGTCTCGACGGACACGGGCTCTTTCCAATACAGTGCGACGACGGCGAAGACCTATGAAATGGCTGCGGATTTGGTTCGCCGTGGGGTGAATGTGGGTGAGATCAATCGGCTAACCTACAACAGTCATCCGTATCGTCGGATCAGCCTGTTGCGCGCACTGCTGAACACGCTTGAGCTGAAGGGGCGGGACAAGGTGGCTCACTGGGAGCTGACGCTTGCGGTTAAGGACGAGCTATCGCTCTTGCCTGAGGACAGCGAGGACATGATTGATCACATTCGTGCGATAGAGGGGGTGGTGGTTGCGCTGTTCTTTGAAGAGCTTCGTGATGGCAGTATCCGAGTTTCCATGAGGTCAAAGGACAAGCGGGTGGATGCCTGTGAAGTCTGCCAGGTCTTCGGGGGCGGGGGGCATGCGCTGGCGGCGGGGATCCGGATGGAGGGCACTTTGGCCGAGGCCAAGGCGGCGGTGATTGCCGAGGTGGAAAAGCGCATCAACTCACTCTAAGGAAATCCGATGGGAAGGCGCAGAAAAGAAGATCTCACGGGCAAGCCGAGCGGTGTGCTGGTGATTGATAAGGCTCAGGACATGACTTCTCACGATGTGGTCGCGATTGCTCGTGGGGCGCTGGGAATTCGGAAAATCGGCCATTGCGGGACATTGGACCCGATGGCGACGGGGGTGCTGATGCTGGTGGTGAACCAGGCGACCAAGTTGCAGGATTCCCTGATGGCGCAGCACAAGGAATACATGGGGCGGCTGACCTTGGGGATCGAGACTAATAGCTTGGATGCTGATGGTGAGGTGACCCGTGAGGCTGAAGTTCCTGCCCTGTCGGATGAGCAAATTCGTCATGCCTTCGACCAATACAAGGGGGCCTTCGAGCAGATCCCGCCGATGGTCTCTGCGATTAAGAAAGACGGAGTGCCACTCTACAAGATGGCGCGCCGGGGGGAAGAGATTGAGCGTCCGCCGCGGGCGGTGCACGTCTACGACTATCAATTGTTGCGCACGGAGCTCCCCGAGATTGATTTTCGGGTCAAGTGCTCGAAGGGTTTTTACGTTCGCAGTTACGTTGCTGATATTGGCACGGACCTGGGCTGTGGTGGTCATCTTTCTGCGCTGCGGCGCCTGCGCTCGGGAAATTTCGACCTGAGCCGTGCGGTGACGGTTGAGCAATTGAAAGCGGGCGACCGAGAATCGCTTTACCAAGCGATGATCTCACTAGAAGAGATTGCAGAAATGCAGGCTGAGGAGACTGAGTAGTCAGGTCAGATAATATGATTCGGATCGATCAGCTGAGTGACCTGCGGACCTTGCAAGAGCCCTTGCATTTGGCGATGGGGGTCTTCGATGGGGTGCACCTCGGGCACCGGGCGGTGATCCAGCGTGTGCTCGATGGGGCGGCGGAAAGTGGCGGCCTGCCAGGAGTGCTGACTTTTGAGCCGCATCCGGTATCGGTCGTCGCGCCAGATCGTGCGCCGCGTCGCTTGCTTGCTTCAATTGATCATAAGGCGCGAGTTTTAGAGCAGGCGGGTGTCCGCGTGCTGGTCGTGATTCGTTTCGACGAGGACTTTGCGGCCAAGGAGCCTGAGCAGTTCATTCGTGACCTTGAGGAATCGGCCGTGGACCTTCGTCAGCTTGCGGTGGGGCAGGACTGGATGTTTGGCAAGGGGCGGCGGGGGAACCTGGGGCTGCTGGAGAAGCTTGGCGCTGAATTTGAAATTCAAGTCGATGGGGTGCCACCCTTCCTTTATGAAGGCGAGCGCATCAGTTCGACCTTGATCCGAGAGGCGATTGATCAGGGCCAGTTGGAGCGCGCATCGCACTTGCTTGGGCGACATTACTCGGTGCTCGGAACGGTTTTGCCGGGTCGGCAGCTGGGACGGACGATAGGTTTTCCGACGGCGAATTTGAGTGTGCAGAACGAGCAACTTCCGCCGAGCGGTGTCTATGCGGTGAAGGCCAAGTTGAGCGGCAAGACCTATCGTGGGGTCGGGAACTTGGGCTATCGACCGACGGTTGAGCTGCAGGCGGGGCGTCGGCTACTGGAGGTGCACCTCTTTGATTTTTCCGGGGACCTTTACCATCGTGAATTGGAGGTGGAATTTGGCGAATTTATCAGACCCGAGAAAAAGTTTGATGGGCTAGATGAGCTGAAGGCGCAGATTGAGGTCGACTGTGAACGTGCCAGGTCAACTGATTGAAAGGGATATTCGCAGCTCGAGCCCTTGCAAAAGCTGGTGGGATATGCGACTAAGTAGTATCATGAAATATACTATGACATCCCTATTCCGCACCGGCCTAACAGCTGCCGCTCTCAGTTTCGCCCTGCTTCCTGCGCATGCACAGGACAAGGCAGAAGGCCACGACCACAAGAACCACGACCACGCTAAGCATGGTCATCACCACCACGGCAAACATCAGGCCTTTGCCTCGGTGAAAGAATTGGTCGCCGTTCTGACTCCTACGGAAGGAAATTCGGCCAAAGGGACGCTGACTTTCACCAAGGCTGAAAAGGGGGGCGTCAAGATTACAGCGAAGGTCACCGGGCTTAAGCCGAATTCGAAGCACGCCATTCACATCCACGAATTTGGCGACATTCGCGGCGCCGACGGCAAGATGACGGGCGGTCACTATAACCCAGAAGGTCACGACCATGCCCTGCCTGACAAGGACGTCCGTCATGCGGGTGACCTAGGCAACCTCGAAGCGAATGCCGAGGGCGTCGCTGAAATGGTGCTGGTAGTGGATAATGTAAGCTTGGTAGGGCATAAGAACCCCATTGTCGGGCGTGCGATCATTGTTCATGCAGGTGAAGATGACGGCGGCCAACCGACTGGTAATGCTGGGGCTCGTATCACCCAGGGGGTGATCGGGATTGCGAAGCACTGAAGAAGCTGAACCCCGCCGAATTTTAAATTCATGGCTGGCCCTCATTTATTATGGGGGCTAGCCTTTTTGCGTATGGCGATAGAGACTTTTGAGAGCTTCGTTCCGCAGATCCACCCCAGTGCATTCGTTGCTGGGAGTGCGGACGTGATTGGGCGCGTGAGCTTGGCGGAGAATACGAGCATCTGGTATCAAGCGACCCTCAGGGGGGATATCAACGAGATCACCGTGGGCGCGAATTCTAACATTCAGGACAATGCCGTGGTGCACTTGGCGGACGACTATGGTGCGGTGATTGGCGAGTGGGTGACGGTCGGCCATTCGGCCATTGTGCATGCCTGTGAAATCAAGGACGAGGTCCTGGTCGGCATGGGGTCCATCGTCATGGACGGGGCGGTCATCGGCGAGCGCTCGATCATTGGAGCGGGCGCACTGGTGACAGGCGGGACGATTGTTCCGCCGGGCTCGCTAGTTCTAGGCAGCCCGGCTAAAGTCGTGAAAGCTTTGGATAAAAAAGATCAAATGGCAGGTCGACTCTTGGCTGAGAAATACGTTGAAAATGCACGCTTGTTCCGCGAGCGAGCCAATGGGGGGCTGGTCCAATGAGTGAAGAACTTGTTCGCGTCGAGCCAATCGCGCTGCTGCCAACTCCTTCCGGATGTGCCGTATTTCTGGGGGATGGCAAAAAGGTCATCATGTTCTACATCGAGCCCTCGATTGGGGCATCGATCAATGCGGTGATGAGTAATCAAACCGCGCCACGCCCGATGACCCACGACCTCTTCAGTCAGAGCATCGAGGCCTTTGGCGGTAGGGTGACGCGCCTGATCATCGTCGATGTCAAAGGCGAGGTCTTTTATTCCCGTCTCTTCATCGAAGGGAAAAACGAAATCCAGCATCACAAGATCGTGGAGCTGGATGCCCGCCCGAGCGACGGCATTGCCCTCGCGGTCAGGGCGGAGGCACCGATCTACGTTTTAGAGTCGGTCTGGAGCCAACTCAAAGACATGAGCAACTTGCTCGAAGACCTCAATCGCGAGGCGAGAGGGGAGTGATCTCTGGCAGTGTTATCAGGGGCTGATCAAGCGTCTGATTACTTCCTCATCACCGGCAGGGTCTCATGGCCGCTGGCGTGCTCGAGGGCGGCTGCGACGAATCCGTCGAACAGCGGGTGCGGGTGATTGGGGCGCGATTGGAATTCCGGGTGGAACTGAGCGCCGAGGTGGAAGCGGTTATCGGGGACTTCGACAATTTCGACGAGGCCTTGATCGGAGGAAACCGAGCTGATGACCATGCCTGATTGTTCGACTTGCTCACGGTATTGCGGATTGAATTCGTAGCGGTGGCGGTGGCGCTCGCTGATCTCATCGGCACCGTAGAGCTTGTGGGCGAGCGTGTCAGGGAAGACCTTGGAAAGGTTAGCTCCCAAGCGCATGGTTGCCCCCATGTCTTCGACACCTTTTTGTTCTTCTTGAAGGCTGATGACGGGATGCGGTGCATCTTTGTCAAATTCGGTGGAATTGGCCCCATCAAGACCGCATTTGTTACGCGCAAATTCGATGGTGGCAATCTGCATGCCGAGGCAGATGCCGAAGTAAGGGATATCGTTTTCGCGGGCGTATTGAGCGGTGAGGATCTTGCCCTCGGTGCCACGGTCTCCGAACCCGCCTGGGACGAGGATTCCGTCGACCTCACCAATCGCGGAAGCGGCTCCATTGGCCTCGACATCCTCAGCATCCACCCGAACGATGTCGACGGCGGTGTTGTTGGAAGCTCCGGCGTGGGTCAGCGATTCGTAGATCGACTTGTAGGCATCCTGCAGTTCGATATATTTGCCGACCACCGCGATGGAAACGCGGTGCTTGGGATTGATGACGCGGTGGCAGAAGGCTTCCCATTCCGTGAGGTCGGGAGTTTTGGAATCGATGCCGAGACGGTCGACGACGAGGCGGTCGAGCTTGTCGCGGCGGAGGTCGAGCGGGCACTCGTAGATCGAGTGATCGACATCGCGGAAGGCGACTACGTTGCGAGCCTCGACATTGCAGAACATGGCGATCTTGGCGCGGTTCTCTTCGTTTAGGTCGTGCTCGGTGCGGCAAATGACGATGTCGGGCATGATGCCGATCTCGCGGAGCTTGGCAACGGACTGCTGGGTGGGCTTGGTCTTGATCTCACCAGCTGCGCGGATGAGCGGGAGGAGGGTCATGTGAATGAAGCAGACATTTTCGCGACCGACTTCGAGTGAAAATTGGCGCAGAGCCTCCAGGAAGAGGGTGCCCTCCATGTCGCCGACGGTGCCGCCAATTTCAGTGATGATCACATCGGCATCTGCCTCTGCTGTGACCTTGTTGAGTCGTGCCTTTATCTCATCGGTGACGTGCGGGATGTATTGCACGGTCTTGCCGAGGTAGTCGCCACGTCGCTCTTTCTTAATGACGGATTCAAAGACCTGCCCGGAAGTCAGGTTGTTGAGCTTGGTCAGGGTGCAGTGAGTGAAGCGCTCGTAGTGGCCGAGGTCGAGATCGGTCTCGGCACCGTCGTTGAGGACGTAAACTTCGCCGTGCTGGTAGGGCGACATGGTGCCGGGATCGACATTCAGGTAGGGATCGAATTTCTGCAGCAGAACGCGCAGGCCGCGACGTTCCAGAAGGGTGCCTAGTGATGCGGCGGCGAGGCCTTTGCCGAGTGAGGAGACGACTCCTCCGGTGACGAAAATGTATTTCATGCTGTGTGATCTGGTTGCTGGCGAGAAAGGATGAGTTGTTCGACTTCGAGCGCTTGTTCTGGGGTATCGACCCCGATGGAGACTTCATCGCTGAGGATGACCCGAATCCGTGCGCCATTTTCGATGGCACGGAGTTGCTCGAGCTGTTCGCATTGTTCCAGCGGGCTGGGTCGCCAACTGACGAATGCGCTCAGGAAGTCAGAGCGATAAGCGTAGATGCCGAGGTGACGCAAGCGCTGAGCAGAAATTCCGCCACTTCTTTCGTGAGGAATGGGGCTGCGAGAAAAATAGAGTGCGTCGCCAAGGTGATTGAGCACGACTTTAACGACATTCGGATTGTGGAAATCCTCATCGTCGGTGATGGGCACAGCGGCGGTAGCCATCTCGAGCAAGGGATCCTGCTTGAGGTCGCGGGCCAAGCGATCGATGAGGTCGGGGCAAATGAGAGGCTCGTCCCCCTGAATATTGATCACGTGAGTGGCCTGAGGAAAGTCGTTCACAGCCTCGGCCAGTCGGTCGCTGCCACTGGGGTGATCGGGCGAGGTCATGACGACCTTGGCTCCGAAGGCTCGGGCGGCCTCGGCAATGCGTTCATCATCGGTAGCGATGGCAATCTCCGAAAGCTCGGAGCATTCTTGGCACCGCTCCCAGACGTGCTGGACGAGTGGTTTGCCGGCAATCAAGTGAAGGGGCTTTCCGGGGAAGCGTGTGGAGGCCCAGCGCGCTGGGATCAGACCGATCACTTCGAATTTTGCTGCGATTTCGTTCACTGAGAATCAGGTAATCCGGCTTTACCAATAAAAAGACCGCCAATGAACTGGCGGCCTGCCGAAGGAATGTATGCGATGTGGATGGCATCGGACAAGCTCAAGATGAGAAAAGTTTTCCCAGCTGCTTTCGGTCTGGTGCAGCTGCCTTATTTACTAGGGCAAAGCTTCGTTAAGTCGCGACTACTTTGACTGAGCTGAGAGGCTCTCCGTCACTAGCTTGAGGTCAGCGATGAACTGGGCGATTTCGGTCTGTTGGCGTTCGGGGTCAGGGATGCGCAGCAGGTAGCTCGGGTGGACGGTCGATATGATATTCTCTGCGAGGTGTTTGGGGCCGGGTTGGCGACCGCGCTCTTTGAGAAGCTTCATTTTGGGATCGACCAAGGCCTTGGCGGCGGTGGCTCCCAGGGTAACGACAAATTCGGGGCGAATTTTTAAGATCTCGGCAATGACCCAAGGTTTGCAGGTCTGAACTTCTGATGGGTTCGCGGTGTCGTGGAGGCGCTGTTTCTGCCCGCTGCCGGGCTTCCATTTGAAATGCTTTACGGTATTAGTGAAGTAGATCTCATCTTGGTTGAGCCCAGCCTCTACCAAGCATTCGCGGAGCAACTTGCCTGCGGGACCCACAAAGGGCAGTCCTTCGATGTCCTCTTGGTCGCCGGGTTGCTCGCCCACGAGGACAATCCTGGCATTTGGATTGCCATGACCGAAGACGGTCTGGGTCGCGGCTTCGCAGAGCGCGCAAGATCGGCAGCGGGATGCAGCGTCGCGGAGTTCATAGAGAGATAAATCGGCCACTCGCTCGAGGGCCTCGATCGGGCTTAGGCTTGGAGTGGCGGTATCGGGGTGCTGTGCGCCTTTGGGGACTTTTGCGGAAACGTGCTCGCGGTTTGAGTTGACCCCGCGCTCGACCATTTCGACGGCGCGGTTGGATGCTCCGCTAGTGAGCTCGGCGATGATTGAAGCCTCGGGCAGGTTTTTCCAATATTTCTTCGGCATTTCACTTTGCATGGCCTTTAGCTTGAGCCGTGCGGGATTGAAAATATTGGCGTAATAGGTGCGCCAATAGTCCTCAAGTTCATCGTCTTTCGGGGCCGCCGACTGGGGGACGCCTGGGCTGAATTTTAACTCAGCGCCATCCCAGTGAGCGCAGCGGTCCGGACCTAGGATTGACCAATCAAAGGACGAGAATCGGTTGACGAAAAAGGGCGCGGTCAGTTCAACGATGTGATGCTCGGGCTCGAACCAAGCGATGAACTGTTCGCGCTCGTTCTCGGGGTGTTCGCCGACTTTTCGGAAGCGAACAAATGCGGTCATTTTGTGGCGGTCGCGGCGGACGGCTTTGTCGAGGTGCTGGAGGCGACGCACCAGGGGATCGCTACTCACTGAGAGAAGGCGTGGTTCGCCACCGGCGGAAAGTCGAAAGGCGGCGGTGTAGAGAAGTGACCAGCGCTGGGGATCACGATGGCAAGCGACGGTCTTAGCGAGCTGGAAAAATGCCTTAGGGATCTTCGGTGGCGCGGCAGCTTGTGAAGGTGAGGTCGTTTGAGGCGTTCCGTAGGGGGCTGACTCCTCGAAGAGGCTGGGGCTGGTGGTGCCGTCCGACCAAATGATCTCGTGAGGTGGAACTTTGGCTGCGAGCAAGGGCCTCGCGGCCTCGCGCCAACTGCTGAGATTTTCTTCGATGGTGACCGAGTGCATCACAGTTCTCCAGTGATCGTGCTTTTGAGGGTTTCAGTATCAGGAGCGGGGCCTGCTGCGAAATTCAACTCGAGCTGCTCGGGCGGTGGCATGAAGAGCTGGCGGAGACGGTCGCCCTCGAGCAACTTCGGAGACGGGTGGTAGTCGATGGTGCTGAGGAATGGTCCGCATTTTTTCAGCGAAACCCCGAGCCGCTGGAGGTCTTCGAGGCGGATCCTTTGATGACGCCGGATCTTGACGATGCGCTGCACCGAGCGAACGCCAATTCCAGGGATGCGCAGGAGTTGCTCTTTGGGGGCTCGATTGACATCGACTGGAAAGTCTATGCGGTTGCGAAGTGCCCAGGAGAGCTTGGGGTCCAGATCGAGATCGAGGTGTGGGTGGCTGGCATCGAGCACCTCACCGACTTTGAAGCCGTAAAAGCGCATCAGCCAATCGGCTTGATAAAGGCGGTGCTCGCGGACCAGCGGTGGTGACTTTAGTGGCAGGATGGGGGAGGCGTCAGGAATAGGGCTGAAGGCCGAATAGTAGACACGCTTGAGCCGGTAGCTACGGTAGAGGTCGTCCGAGCGGTGCAGGATATCCAGGTCATTGGCGCTGTCCGCACCTACGATCATTTGAGTGCTCTGCCCAGCCGGTGCGAATTTGCGCTTGCCGCGCCAGGAACTGGCCTTCGATGTGGCGCGTTTATCGGTCTCATCTTCGATCCGGGCACGGATGCCACCCATTGCCTGGCGGGTGCGGCGTAGGTCCTTCTCGGGGGCAAGCGATTTGAGGCTCTGCTCGGTGGGAAGCTCAATGTTTATGCTGATCCGATCAGCGTATTCGCCTGCGAGATCAATGAGCTCCTGGGATGCCTCGGGGATAGTCTTGAGGTGGATGTAGCCCTTGAAGCCATGTTCGATACGCAACTTGCGCGCGATCTCGATGACCTGTTCCATAGTGTGGTCAGGTGTGCGGATGATTCCGGAGCTTAAGAAGAGTCCCTCGATGTAGTTGCGCTTGTAAAAGTCGAGGGTGAGCTTGACGACTTCATCCACGGTGAATCTTGCTCTCGGGGTATCGCTGGAGCGACGATTGATGCAATAATGGCAATCGTAGATGCAGGCATTGGTCAGCAGTAGCTTGAGTAAGGAAATGCAGCGACCATCCGGTGCATAGCTGTGGCAAATACCTGAGCCACCGGCAGAGCCGAGGCCGCCAGCCTTGCCAGAGGAATTGCGCTTGTCGGTGCCGCTGCTGGCGCACGAAGCATCGTATTTCGCAGCGTCGGCCAAGATGGCTAGTTTCTTTTGAATTTTCACGGTTTAGTTCTCTTGAACAGTATTCAAAAGAGCAACTTATTCAACCTAACAATTTCAAAAATCAGCAACAGGACATTGTTGTCTCAAAAGCGGTGCTTGAAAGACTGGAGGATTCTGCCATCGTTCCGCGCCGTTTCATTAGTCATGCAAGTCGAGCCAAGCCTCAAAAATTTACTCCATCTGGAACAGAGCCAGCTCGAACTACTCAAAGCTGCGGGTTTCATGCATCCTAGTGATCTCGCCAAGCAGAGCCCTAAGGGGCTGATTAAGGAGCTGGGGCAGGCGAAACAGTTTCTTGATCTTGAGGGTGAGGTGCCTGACGAGTCGACTGCGACCAAATGGTTGGAGAGCTGCTCTGAAGTCGCTCAAGGTGTGGTTTTCAAGAAGGAAGCGCCTTCCCCGATCAATCGGGACCAGCCAGGGCCTGACGAGCAGGAGGCGGAATATCTCGATCGTGATGACCTGCGGCTTTTGAAAGTCGGACCAGCGGTCTTTCCGCGGGCGAACGAGCTGGATGACTCCCGCTCACCCATCAAGCCCAAGCGCAAGCTGAGTGATCGCAATGAGGTCAATCAGCCCAAGATTGATGCCAAAAAAGTTCGGCACATGGAGGACTACGCCAAGGGCGGGGGCCATGTTGCTCCTTTGGACCGGGGTGAGGCGGATGTGCGCACGACGCCAAAGGAGGGGACCAACAAGGGGAGGGATGAGAAGAGCCGCTTATACATTCGCGGCGTCCTGCATTCCGGCGGAGGCAAGGTCTGGTTCGGAGCTCTCAATACCTTGCTATTTTATACGCTGTTTCCACTGTCGATCTGTGCAGTCGGGGGCTTGTTTTTTCTGGATGAGCAGACCAAATGGATGCAGGTTTATTTGCTGATCGTTCCAGGGCTTTTGTTGATTTCAGCCTTCTTCTTTTTGATGGTTTCCTATCGCTCCAAGTGCTGCGTCTGCACCCAGCGCTTATTTGTTCCGAAGAACTGCAATAAGAACAAAAAGGCGCACCGGATTTGGGGCTTGGGATACGTGATTCCGGTGGCACTTCACATTGTGCTCTTTCGCTGGTTCCGCTGCACTTTTTGTGGGACGACGGTCCGGGTGAAAGAATGATGAGGGACTCAATACTCGGAGTGTGTGATGAGTGATTGGGCGCTGCATTTGCTTGCCTGGGGCCTGACGATTATCTGTTTTTTGATCGGACTGGTGGGCACGGTCCTGCCGGGGATTCCGGGTCAGGTTGTGATTGCCCTTGGGGTCTTTCTGCACTGGTTGGTGCTTCGTGATGCCGCCAATCTCGGTTGGATCTCGCTGATTGGTATCCCGATACTTTGGGTGATCGCTCAAGCGGTGGAATGGTTTGCCTCTGCGACTGGTGTGAAGGCCAAGGGCGGCAGCAAGTTGGCGATGCTGGGTGCCTTCATCGGCAGCTTTGTGGGGCTAATTTTGGGCTCGGTGTTCATACCGATACCAGTGATTGGTAGTTTGATTGGTCTGGTTTTGGTGGCTGGCATCGGGGCCTTTGCGGCTGAGCTGTTGATTCACAAAAAGACCTTGGTCGATGCCCGCGGGATAGGCATCAGTGCTTCGACAGGAGCTTTGACGGGCTTGGTGGTCGGGTTTCTCCTTGGTTGTCTGATGGTAGGGGTGTTCTTTGTGGATCGGATTTTTTGATCGAGGGCTCTGGGGAGACAGTTGCTGGGATGAATCGTCGCTTTTCCTTGAAAAAATCGCACGAGTGAGGGTATCTTCGACTTTCCAACCGGGTCCGGGTGGCCGCTGGTTCGGGAGTTTCGACTCCGCGGGCTAGAGGAAAGTCCGGACACCACAAGACAGCGTGCCTCATGATGAAGTGGGGGAGGCAGGGCTCCAAGGCTCTGTCGACAGAAAGTGCAGCAGAAAATAAACCGCCGATGGGTCTTCGGATCACAGGTAAGGTTGAAATGGTGGGGTAAGAGCCCACCGCCTCCGAGGTAACGACGAGGGCATGGTAAACCTCTCGCGGTGCAAGACAAAACAGGGGAAGGGTCGTCTGCCCGATGAATCTCCGGGTAATGGTCGCAGCTCTTCGGAGCCGCCGCGCAAGCGGTGAGAAAAATGGTCGCCCAGTCCTGCTCCGGCAGGGTGGACAAAATCCGGCTTACAGGGCCCGGTTGGAATTTTTTCTTTCGTGCTACTCTGGATAAAAAAAGACCAGCGGCTCTGATGAGCGGCTGGTCTGGGAGGTGGGATTACTCCGTTATTAGAGCATGCCCTTAAGCTCCTTGGCGCGGGCGAGGTGAGCAATGAATTTCTCGACCGTCGAATACTTGCTTGCGGAGAAGCGGTGGAACTCTTTGCCTTCAGCATCGAGCAAAAGCACGGTTGGGACACCGGAAACGCCCCACTTGGCCATGACTTGCTTGTTCTTGTCCGAAAGTTCTTTATCGGATTTTGGGATATCAATTTTGACTAGGACGTAGCCTTCCTTGGCTTGCTTCAAGAACTCCTTCTTTGAGAAAACCTTCTTGTCCATCATGATGCAGGGTGGACACCAATCGGAGCCGGTGAACTCGACCAGAACGGATTTGTTTTCTTTCTTGGCTTGCTTGACCCCGGCTTCGATTTCGGTGAGCCAGTCACCACCAGCGATGGCAGGCAGGGTGAAGGCGATAAGAGTGGCGAATAGAGTGATGAGTGTCTTCATATTGTATTAGGCGTTATCAATGAGAGGATTCGTCTTTCGATTTCATTCCCGATTATTTCGAACAATTCGATTTGGTTCTTTTCTCGGGGAGGGAAATTCGTGAGTTTGACGTGATGAGTCAAAGGCTATTGATTGCCCCGGATAAGTTCAAGGGCTGCCTATCGGCGCCCGCAGTGGCGTCCGCGATTGAGGCCGGGGTGAGAAAGGTGATCGCTGATGCCCAGATTAGCCGAATGGCCATCTCTGATGGGGGTGAGGGCTTTTCTCAGTTGTTGGGCGAGCAACTAGGAATGAAGCGCCAGAGAGTGCGGTGCCATGATGCGATGGGACGCGTGGTCGAGGCCACGTATTTCCATGGTGATGGAGTCGCCGTGATGGAGATGGCGGAGGCCGCGGGCATGTGGCGCATTTCGAATGGCGACGTCGATCCCCTGAATGCCTCGACCTTCGGGGTGGGTGAAATGATCGGCGATGCGGCGAAATTACCAGGGATCACGAAGATTGTCATCGGTCTTGGCGGTAGTGCGACGAACGACGGGGGAATGGGCATGGCGGCTGCGCTGGGAGCGAATTTCTTGGATAAGGCAGGGCATGTGCTGGAGCCCACCCCAGCAGGGATCTGTGGTCGATTGGCCGAGGTCGATCTTGGCAGAATGAAGGAGCTGCCAGAGAT